>CALMXT010000260.1 GCA_937871125.1 uncultured Zoogloea sp.
AAACTCTCCACCATGCCCCAACTGCGGGCCGACCTCTTTCAGGTGCCGGACTACGCGTCGTTGCGAGCTGCGCAAGTCTCCACGCATGCACCCAGGTTCCTGCTGCTCTACGGCTCCTTGCGGCAACGCTCGTTCAGTCGCCTCGTCGTCGAGGAGGCGGCTCGGCTGTTGACTGCAATGGGAGGTGAAGTCCGGATCTTCAACCCAAGCGGCCTGCCGCTGCCTGACGATGCGCCGGAAACCCACCCGAAGGTGGCCGAGCTGCGCGAACTGACCCAGTGGGCCGAAGGCATGGTGTGGTGCTCGCCGGAGCGTCACGGGGCCATGACGGGAATCATGAAGGCCCAGATCGACTGGATCCCCCTCAACTCTGGCGCAGTACGTCCGACCCAGGGCAAGACCCTGGCGGTAATGCAGGTCAGCGGGGGCTCCCAGTCGTTCAACGCGGTTAACCAGATGCGTCTCCTGGGGCGCTGGATGCGGATGCTGACCATTCCCAACCAGTCGTCAGTCGCCAAGGCCTTTCAGGAGTTTGACGACACGGATCGCATGAAGCCGTCTGCCTACTATGATCGCGTGGTGGATGTGATGGAGGAACTGGTCAAATTCACGCTCTTGACGCGGGACATCACGCCCTATCTCGTAGATCGCTACAGTGAGCGCAAGGAGAGCGCCGAAGAGCTGTCCCGGCGCGTGAATCAGAACAAGATATGAACTCCAGGTCGCCTTTGGTGAGTAGCATGGTTCGTCATCGTGAGGGAAGACCCGGTATTTTGCAGGCATTCAGTTGAGGAGCCACGGACATGCCTGAATACAAAGTGTTTTCGCAGCGTCTTTCGTCGCGTGTCAGCGTCGCAACCGCCAAATGCGCTCAAATTAGCACCGCACGCCAGGATTTGCCGGAGTAAGAAGGGATGCGAGCTAAGAGGTCGGGGAAAGATGGGTTGGCCGGGGGCTTACTTCGGTGCTGCGCCGGAGCGTGGCCCAAAGAAAAAGCGCTTGAACGCACAGCCATGAGCTGGTGCCGAAGACGCGGATATTGATGTGCCGCAGGGCGCCGCCGCGGTGGCTCGCGGCCGCATCGACGACAGCCTTTCTTCCGGGAACGCTGCCCGACAGCCTCAAAGCCGTCGGGTGCGAGTTTTGCAAGATTTCACGCCAGACCGTGCTTACCGGACGATCGTTGCCTTTGGCATGCTGGCTGCCGCTGCCCGTTCGCGCATGGCGATCTGGGTGCGGCTGGCGTTGAGTTCGGCGGCGTCGCCGACGATGCGGGCGGCTTCGGTGAGGAGGACGTCCTTGCCGTCCTTGCGGGCCTTTTCTGCGGCGAGGTCGGCGGCGAGGCTGCGTTCGCCGGATTGCAGGCCGTCGTCCTGCATGGCTGCGAACTTGTCTTTGCTGCCGCCTTTTTCGCGGGCCTTGAGGCGGGCTTCCTGTTTGTCCTTTTCCTTGCGGCGTTCGGTTTCGTTGAGGGACAGGAGCTTGGTTTCGCGCAGGCGCTTGAATTCGGTGACGTCTTCAAGCAGTTGCTGAAAATCCTTGTCCTTGCCTGCGCGTGCCTGGTGACGGCGTTGCAAGTCGGGGATCTGGGCGGCGATGTCGCTGGCTGGGCGGAATTCGGCGGCCTTGATCTGGATCCAGGGCAGGGCGTTGTCGTAGCTGGATTCGCCGAAGGTGTCGCCGTCGGAAACGGACGGGAAGCGGATGTCCGGCGTGACGCCGCGCAGTTGGGTCGTGCCGCCGTTCACCCGGAAGAACTGGGCGACGGTCATCTTGAGGTCACCGAATTTGGGCTTGTCGTTGCGGGCGACGTCGTCAAGGTTGATGACGGTCTGGACGGTGCCCTTGCCGAAGCTCGGTTCGCCGATGATCGGAGCGCGGCCGTAGTCCTGCAGGGCCGCGGCGAAGATCTCGGAGGCCGAGGCGGAGCCGCGGTTGATCAGCACGGCGAGCGGGCCGTCCCAGGCGGTGCCGGGGTGTTCGTCGCTTTCGACGCCGATCTTGCCGTCGGGGCGGCGCTGTTGGACGACGGGGCCCTTGTCGATGAACAGGCCGGTGAGTTCGACGGCTTCGCGCAGGGAGCCACCGCCGTTGTTGCGCAGATCGATCAATAGGCCGTCGACCTTTTCCTTCTTCAGTTCGTCCACCAGCCGGGCGACGTCGCGGCTGGCGCTACGGTAGTCCTTGTCGCCTTTGCGGCGGCCGTCGAAATCCTCGTAGAACGCGGGCAGGTTGATGACGCCGACCTTGCGGGCGGTCGCGCCTTCGCCGACCTTGATGATCGACTTGCGGGCGGCCTGTTCCTCGAGCTTGATCTTGTCGCGGACGAGGGAAACCAGCTTGTGTTTGCCATCCAGGCCGGCGTCGGCGGGAAGGATGTCGAGCACGACTTTGGAATCCTTGGCGCCGCGGATAAGCTTGACGGCTTCGTCCACCCGCGCGCCGACGACGTCGGCGACGACGCCGTTGTCGCCTTGTCCGACGCCGACGATGCGGTCGCCGACGGCAAGCCGGCCGGAGCGCGCGGCGGGGCCGCCGGGCACCAGTTCGCGGATGGTGATGTAGTCGTCGCGTTCCTGGAGCACCGCGCCGATGCCCACCAGCGAGAGGCGCATCGAGATGTCGAAATCGTCCGCCGCGCTACGCCCCATGTAGTTGGTGTGGGGTTCGATCGACATGGCGTAAGCGTTCATGAAGATCTGGAAGACGTCGTCGCTCTTGTTGCGGGTGGCGCGGGAGAGATAGTTGTCGTAGCGCTTGGCGAGGGTTTCGCGGATGGCCTTGTCGTCCTTGCCGGCGAGCCGCAGGCGCAGCCAATCGTTTTTGACGCGCTTTCTCCACAGATCGCGCACTTCGGATTCGTCGGCCGGCCACGGCGCCTTGTCGCGGGCGTAGGCGTAGGCCTCCTTCTGGGTGAAGTCGAAGCCTTGGCCGAGTTGCTCGCGGGCGTAGGTGAGGCGCTCGGTGACGCGTTGCTCGTAGCGCTGGAACATCGCGAACGGGGCGGCGAGATTGCCGCGCAGGATCGCGTCGTCGAGCCGGGTGCGGGCATCGGCGAAGCTGTCGATGTCGGCCTGGGTGAAGAACAGCCGTTCCGGATCGAGAGACTTGAGGTAGCGGTCGAAGATCTTCTCCGACATGGCGTCGTCGAGGGGAACCGTCTTGTAGTGGTAACGGCCGAGGATCTGGGCGCTTAGATAGGCGGTCTGGGCCTGATCGGCGGTCGGCGCCAGACGGGGCGTCGCCGAGGCGTCCTGGGCGGCGGTCTGCCCGGCACAGAGGGTTGCCAGGATGGTCCAGATGAATCTTTTCTTCACGCGTTTTCTCCACCGCATTCGTTGAGCCGGGACGGACGGTACATTTTTCCGGGCACGAGGTCGACAGCGGAATTCCCGAAGCGTTCGCGAATGCCGGAATCTTATAACTAAAGTAATAGGTTTCGATTCCGTTAGTTCATACTCCGCGCGATTGGAAAACGATGTGCCGACTAGCCTCGGACAGGGAGAAAGCATGACCGACAAGCCGATCAGAGTTCTGGTCGTCGAAGGCGAGGCGATCATCGCGATGGATTGGGTGCAGCGCCTCGAAGACTGTGGCTATGCGGTCGCCGGGGTCGCGGCGGACTGCGATCAGGCGATCGGCCTGATCGACAGGACCGCGCCGGACCTGGTGATGATGGATGCGGTAGGCCGGGGCGACCGGAACAGGGCCGAGGTGGCCGCCGCGCTGCGCGCCCGGCGGGATGTGCCGGTGGTCTTCCTGATCGCCGGGGAGGCGCGGGGGCGGCTGCGGGAAACGGCGCCTTATGGTTATCTGCGCACGCCTTTCCGGCCCGACGAGATGCGTGTGGCCATCGAAGTGGCTCTGGTCAAGCATCGCATGGCATCCCGCCTGCGCCAGAGCGAGCAGTGGTTTGCCAGGACCTTGCGCTGCATCGGCGACGGGGTGATCGCCACCGACAAGGCGGGGCGCATCCGTTTCGTCAACCCGGTGGCTGAGCGGCTTACCGGCTGGCCGCAGGCGGAGGCGCTCGGGCAGCCGATCGAAAGCATCCTCGAATTACGTCCCGAAGAAGGCGGCTTGCCGCTTGCCAACCCGGTCAGCGAAGCACTCGCCAGCGGCAAGTTGCCGGAGCGCAGGCTGTCCGCATGGCTTGTCACCCGCGGGGACGGCATGACCCTCGTCGAACATGGCGCCGCTCCGATCCTCGACGACGCCGGCAGGCTGATGGGGGCGGTGCTGGTGGCCCGCGACATCGGCCGCCGTCGCCACATGGAACGGGCTCTTGCCGAAAGCGAGCAGCGTTTCCATCTGGCGTTCGATCATGCCGCGATCGGCATGGCCCTGGTGGGAGTGGACGGGCGCTTGTTGCAGGTGAATGGCGCCGCTGCGGCCATGCTCGGTGTCGATGGTGCGGCGGCTTCCGGCCTGACGCTGCGCGAGGTCTGCCATCCGGACGACTGGCCGGCTCTGGATGTGCAGCTGGCGCGTCTGGAGGCCGGTGAAATGCCGAGCTTCCAGGCCGAATTGCGCATCGTGCCGCCCGCTGGGGCCGTGATGTGGACGCTGCTGTCGGTGTCGGTGGTGCGTGACGTAAACGGGGTGGCGCTCTACCACATCGTGCAGGCGCAGGACGTGACGGCGCGTCGTTCGGCCGAAGAACAGCTGGTTTATGTCGCGTACTACGATGCCCTGACCGGCGTGTCGAACCGCGCCCAGATCAACCGGGAGCTGGAGCAGGCCTTGGCCCTGTGCCGGCGGCGGGGCGAAAAACTGGCGGTGATGTTCATCGATCTGGACAACTTCAAGCTGGTGAATGACACCCTCGGCCACAAGGCTGGCGATGCGCTGCTGCGGGAGGTTGCGTTGCGGCTGCGCGGGACGGTGCGCGAAACCGATATCGTCGGGCGGCTGGGGGGCGACGAGTTCATCGTGATCCTGCCCGGCATCGAGAGCGAAGGCGCGGTTTCCGGCGTCTGTGCCAAGCTCATCGAGACGATGGGGGCGCCCCTCGAATTCGAAGGGCACCTGCTGCAGACTTCGTGCAGCATTGGCGTGAGCCTGTATCCGCGGGATGCGCTGACGGCCGACCGCCTCATCGTGACCGCCGACGACGCCATGTATCGCGCCAAGGAGTTGGGCAAGAACGGCTACGTTTTCTACTGCAGCGAATGGGGCCGCCAGCTCAACGAGCGGATGGTGCTGGAGGCCGAATTGCGCCGGGCGCTGGCCGAATCGCAGTTCGTCATGTACTACCAGCCGATCCTGAGTCCGACCGGCCAGATCCGCTCGCTCGAAGCACTGGTGCGCTGGCAGCATCCCGAGAAGGGGATGTTGCTGCCCGACACCTTCATTCCGACGGCCGAACGCACCGGCCTCATCGTGCCGATCGGAATCTGGGTGCTACGTGCGGTGTGTCGTCAGATCCGAGCCTGGCAGGATGCCGGCACTCGCAGTGTGGTGGTGGCGGTCAATCTTTCGGCCCGCCAGTTCCGGGATCCGGATCTGGTCGCCACCATTCTGGGGGCGCTTGCCGAAAGCGGGCTCGAACCGGGCTGCCTCGAACTGGAGCTGACCGAGTCGTGCATCATGCAACAGCCGGAACGGGCCAGCGCCATCCTCGACGAACTGCGTCGTCACGGGCTGCGCATTGCGGTGGACGATTTCGGCACCGGATATTCCAGCCTCAGCTACCTCAAGCGGCTTCCGATCCATGCCTTGAAGATCGACCGGTCTTTCATGGTCGATCTGCCGCACAACCGGGAAAGCAGCGCGATCGTCTCCGCGATCGTCACGATGTCCCGTGCGCTGGGGCTGACGGTGGTGGGCGAAGGCGTGGAGAACGATGCCCAGGCCCGTTTCCTGCGCGACTTGGGCTGCGACCTGCTCCAGGGTTTTCTGTATCAGCGGCCGGCGCCGGTGGCGGTGATCGACGAATTGCTGAGCCTCCGGCCGGAGGTGCCGCAGGGCGGCGCAAGGCTTCGGCCCGACCGGAAACGATCCGGCGTTCAGCGCCCGCCCGCCGCGCCCTGATCGATGGCCCAGACGGCTGCTTCGAGCCGCGAGCGGAACTTCAGCTTCTTGAGCAGATTTTTGATGTGCACCTTGACGGTGCCTTCGGCGATGTTGAGATCGCGGGCGATGAGCTTGTTCGACAGGCCGCTGGCGAGGCAGCCGAGGATGTCCCGCTCCCGCTCGGTGAGCGGTGCGAGGCTGCGTTCGGCGGCCTGGGCTTCGTCGCGCAGCGAGCGGGCGAGCAGGCCGTTGAGGCTTTCGCTAATGACGATGCGCCCACGCAGGGCCTCGACGATCCGGGCAAGGAGTTCCTCCGGCTCCATGTCCTTGAGCAGGTAGCCGTCGGCGCCGGCGCGGATCGCGGCCACCAGATCGTCGGCAGCGTCCGAGACGGTGAGGATCAGGATGCGCGCGGCAAGATCGGCTTCGCGCAGCGCGTGCAGGGTTTCGATCCCGCTCATGCCCTTCATGTTGAGATCGAGCAGGATCAGGTCCGGCTCCAGCGCGCGGGCCAGTTCCAGGCCTTCTTCGCCACTGGAGGCTTCGCCGATCAGGTGCAGCCGGTCGTCGAGGGCGATGAGCTGGGAGACGCCTTTGCGGAACAGCGGGTGGTCGTCGATGATGATGACGGAGGTCGTGGCAGGGGTGGTCATGGGACGCCTCCTTGGGTGGGCGGGTGGCTTTCGGTCAGCGGCGCCGCAGCCGGAAAATCCAGTTCGACGCGGGTGCCGCCGCCTTCGCGCGGCATCACCGCAAGCCTGCCGTCGAGGCTCTGGGCACGGTCGCGCATGATAACGATTCCGTAACGTTGCAGTGGACGGGCCGTTTCGTCGAAGCCGACGCCATCGTCTTCCACCGTCACCCGCACACGGCCGGCGCCGTCGGTGGCGAGGCGGACCGCAACCCGGCGGGCCCGGGCGTGGCGCTCGATATTGGAGAGCGCTTCGCGGATGATCTGCAGCACGTGGATTTCGCGGCTTGCTGCCAGTTCGAGCCCGGCGAGGCTGTTGTCGAGGCTGATTTCCAGTCCGCTGCGGCGCCGGAACTCGCGCACCGTGTCGTCGATAGCGGCGTTCAGGCCGCGCCCGTCGATGCGCAGGCGGAAGGTGGTGAGCAGCTCGCGCAACTGGCGATAGGCTTCGTTGAGACCGTCGCGCAGCTCGCCGACAACTTCGATGACCGGTGCCGGCGGCGTCGTGCGGGCAAGCATCGTTTGCAGGCGGGTGACCTGGATTTTGAGGTAGGAGAGGGATTGGGCGAGGGAGTCGTGCAACTCGCGGGCGATCACCGAGCGCTCGTCGAGCAGGGCGAGGCGGTGGCGCTCCTCGTTGCGCTGGCTGGTGGCCAGCGCCGTGCCCAGGTGGCGCCCGACGGTTTCGAGCAGTTCGATCTGCCACGGATCGAGGGTCTGCCGCTCGGCCGGAATCAGCAGCAGCGCACCGTGGCTGCGACTGCCGTCGAAGAGCGGCACCGAAAGGGTGTGGGGCCGGGGGCGATCCGTTTTTGTCTCGGGCGCAAAGCTGCGTGCCCCGGCCCGTCCGGTGCTGCTGTCGCAGCCCTGACAGCCCGCTTCGCACAGCGCTTTGATTTCCGCTGCCGGCAGTATGTCGCCGTCCGTGACGATCTCCGCTTCGTCGGGATTGCCGAGGCACAGGGCGCCGCCATGGACGCCGATGACCTGCTCCACGTCGCGTAGTACCTGCAGCAGGGTCTCCCGCGTCACGGCCCGCTCGGAGAGCGTGCGGGTCGTGCGGTAGAGCAGCTTGAGGGAATGGTTGCTGCGGGCCAGTGCTTCGGTTTTCTCCTGGACCCGGCTTTCCAGTTGGGCGTAGCTGCGCGAGAGATCCTCGACCATGAAGTTGAAAGCCTCGCCAAGCTGGCCCAGTTCGTCCGGCCGGCTTTGCGGCACGCGCACCGAGAAGTCGCCCCGCTGGACCCGTCGCGCCGAGTCGAGCAGATCGTCGAGGGGCCGCAGCACGCGGGTCTTGAGCTGGATCACCGCCGCGCTGGCCACCAGCACGAGCAGGATCAGCGACACGCCCTGCACGAAGCGCAGCAACTGGAGCTTGGATTCGAGGCGTTCTTCCACCTGAACCACCAGGTGGTCGATGTGGCCCACCATTTCCGCGGTTTCGCCCTTCAGCGATGTGCCCAGCGGCCATTCGGTTGCGGCTCTGAGCGCGGTCGGTTTGAAGCGCCCGGCCCACAGCTCGCCGACCGTTTCGTAGGCGCGGCGCAGCGGATCGTCGATCGAGGCCGGGATGACCCGGACCAGAACCGCGCTGCGATAGCGCAGTTCGAAGTCGGCCACGGCTTTGGCGACGTCCGTCGCAGCGCTTTGGGTAGCGCTGGTTGCGGCGGCGCCGATTGCATACGATTGCATGCGCAGCGAGCCCGCCAGATTGATGGCGCGGGCCTCGCCGGAGGAAAGCTCGGCAACCGTGATCGAAGCCAGGATCGACACCGCGGCGAGGCTGGCGATGGCAGCGATCCAAGCGCCCAGCAAAAAGACGACCGAGGGGCTGCCGGGTTTGCGTACAGGCGGGGAAGGCGGTGTCTCGGGATCGAGGGGAGGCGTCACAGGGTTTTCCGTGTTGTCGGCTGGGTGCCATTCTGGCGCCGAGCGGCGGGCGTGACCACGCTCCGTCGCGCTTCCGGCGTGGGAAAAAGGGAGTAGGGCGATCGAGCCTCCGGGTTTCGCCGCGGCAATCCGAAATGCTTGAGCGGTTTTGTATAGTCTTTAAAAAACAAGTGCTTGATCGTTCTTTTGGGATGTCGCCGAGATACCTCGAAGGAGGTATTTTGCTTAATTTTACGACATCGGCTAGTCTGATCTAGGTCAACTTCCGGCCCGGATGCGGCTTATAGACTGCCTGCCATTCTCCAGGGTCGCCACGTAATCCAGGCGTGCGTCCGCCCTGAGCCTTGCGAGGTAAAACAGTGCATACCAGTCTTGACGATCTCTCTTTGGTTCTCGGCGAAATCTCCCTTTTTCGCGGTCTGCCGGCCGGCATCGTTGCCGAAGTTGCCCGGTCCGCCCAGGTTCTCAGCCTGACCAAGAGCAGCAGGATTTACGCGGCGGGTGAGCGGCCGCGGGCGTTTTATCACGTGATGTCCGGCCACCTGAAAGCGGCCGTCTCGTCTCCCGAAGGCGACGAGAAAGTGATCGGAATTCTTTCGCCCGGCCAGATCTTCGGCGTTGCCGAGTTGTTCGGCGACGCATCCTACGTGTCTTCGGTCGAGACCGTGACGCCGGTCGTGCTCGTGGCGGTCGGGCGCGATGGCGTGTTCCGGGCCATGGACAAGGAGCCCTGCGTCGGGCGGCGCATGCTCGGTGCGGTGGCGGAACGCCAGTCGTCCATCGAGCGCGACATCGCGGCTGATTGTTTCCAATCGGGTTCGGCCAAGGTCGTGGATTATCTGCGGTGTCTGGCCGGTTGCGCTCTCGATCGGAGTGGCAGTGTCGTCCTCGAACTGGAGATCCCCAAGCACGTGCTGGCGGCCCGTCTCGGTTTCACGCCGGAGACCTTGTCGCGGATCTTCCGCGAGCTGTCGGACGCCGGCCTGATCCATGTGAATGGCAAGCAGGTGACCTTGAACGAGAAATTCTCCCGCCTGCACGGCCGCCAGCGGGCCGCCGAGCGGGCTGCCCCGGGCGGTCAGCCGGCGCCGAAAGGCGGCGCGTGGTTCGAGCGCGCGGTCGCGGGTGTCCCGGCGGCTTCGCCGGCCACCGGTTTCCGCTGGAACTGATCGCTTCCCGGCTGCCCGGCCGGGCGCCATTCCGACGCGTGCCTTCGGTTATCCTGACGCTCTTTCCAACTGCGAGGAGCGCCCGATGCCAATCGTCAAGGATTCCGATTTCGACAGTCTCGTTCCCGGTCTTCCTCTCAGTCGTCGCGGCTTCGTCGGCGCGGCGCTGGCGGGAGGTTTTGCGCTGGCGGTGCAGCCGGCCATCGGGCAGAGCGCGATCCAGACTGCCGCCGACGGCTTGGTTGCCGGCGATGTGACGGTCACGGCGCCGGACGGCCTCGCGCTGCGCGCCTACCGCGCTCAACCGGCCGGAAAGGGGCCGTTTCCGACGGTGCTGGTGGTGCAGGAAATCTTCGGTGTTCACGAATATATCCGCGATGTGTGCCGGCGCCTTGCCCATCGGGGCTATCAGGCCATTGCGCCGGAGCTTTACCAGCGCCAGGGCGATCCGGCCGGGATCGACAGCGTGCCGGAGATTCTCGCCAAGATCGTCGGAAAGGTGCCGGACGCCCAGGTGATGGGCGATCTGGATGCGTGCGCGGCATGGGCGGCGGCCAATGGCGGCGATCCGGCGCGGCTGGGCATCACCGGTTTTTGCTGGGGTGGCCGGGTTGTGTGGCTTTACGCGGCCCACAATCCGCGGCTGAAGGCCGGCGTTGCGTGGTATGGCCGCCTGAGCGGCGCGGCAAGCCCGCTGACGCCGATCCATCCGCTCGATCTGGCGACGCAGGTCAAGCCGCCGGTGCTCGGCCTTTATGGTGCAAAGGACCAGGGTATTCCGGTGGCCGACGTGGACGCCATGCGGGCCCGCCTGAACGGGGCCGGGAAGCACGCCGAACTGGTGATCTATCCGGAGGCGGGACATGCCTTCCATGCCGATTACCGGCCGAGCTACCGGGCGGCAGAGGCGGCCGATGGCTGGGCGAGACTGCTGGCGTGGTTCAAGGCCGCCGGGGTCTGACGCACGGGCCGCGGCCCGCCGGCCTCAGGGGGTCGGCGTCGCGGCTTGGCGCAGCAGTTGTTCCATCTGCGCGGCGGGCAGCGGCGGCGAGAACAGATAGCCTTGCATCTTGCGGCACCCGATGTGGTGCAGAAAGTCCCGTTGGGCGGCGGTTTCCACGCCTTCTGCGACGACTTCCAGCCCGAGGCTGCGGGCCATCGCGACGATGGCAGTGGTGATGGCGACGTCGTCCGCCTTGTGGGGCACACCTCTCACGAAACTCCGGTCGATCTTCAGGGTTTCGATGGGCAGGCGCTTGAGGTAGGAGAGCGAGGAGTAACCGGTGCCGAAGTCGTCCAGCGCAAAATGCACGCCGGAATCCCGGATGCGCTGCAGGTCTTCCAGCTGAGCCGGGTCGGTATCGATCAACAGGTTCTCGGTCAGTTCGAGTTCGAGCATGTGGGGCGCGATGCCGGTTTGGGCGATGGCATCGGCAACTTCTGCCGCGAAGCCGGGCGTGCGCACTTGGCGAGCCGACAGGTTGACGCCGATCCGTCCCGCCTTGAGTTCCTTGTTCTGCCAAGCCTGCGCCTGGGCGCAGGCGGTGCGCAGCAGCCATATGCCGAGGGGCACGATCAGGCCGCTGTCTTCGGCGACGTGGATGAACTCGGCCGGCGCGATCAGGCCACGGCGGGGATGCTGCCAGCGCAGCAGGGCTTCGACGCCCACCATGCGTTTGTCCTCCACATCGACCAGCGGCTGGTAGAACAGCGCAAACTCGTTTTGCTCCAGGGCCTTGCGGAGTTCGTTTTCGAGCTTGAGGCGGTTCATCGCTTGATCGGTGAGTGCCTGGTTGTACATCTGCCAGTTGTTACGCCCGAGATCCTTGGCGTGATACATGGCGGTGTCGGCGTGCTTGAGCAAGGTTGCGGCGTCCTTGCCGTCGGCGGGAAACATGGCGATGCCGATGCTGCTGCCTACCGTGACTTCCGCGTCGGCGATGGGGAAGGGGCGGGTGAGGGCGCAGCGGACGCGGCGGGCGACCGTCGTCGCGGCGCCGCTGTCCTGCAGTGAGGGCAGGACGATCACGAACTCGTCGCCGCCCAGACGGGCCAGATGGGGCGAGACGGCTTCCGAGCCGGGGCGGGAGACGAGATCGCTGACCCGCAGTTTTTCCTTCAGGCGCGTGGCGACCTGTTTGAGTAGCATGTCGCCGGCATCGTGGCCGAGGGTGTCGTTGATGCGCTTGAAGCCGTCCAGGTCCAGGAAGAGCAGGGCGAGCTGGCGTTTGTCGCGGGTGCAGCGTTCGAGTTCCTGGTCCAGCCGTTCGAGAAAGTGCTGGCGGTTGGGCATGCCGGTGAGCGGGTCGTAATAGGCCAGCCGGCGGATTTTTTCCTCGTTGAGCTTTTGGCGAGTGATGTCGCGCACCACGGCGATCACTTTGTCGGTGCCGCTGGGGGCGATGCGCGCTTCGTAGTGGCGGGCGTGGGCGCTACCGGGAAGGGTGTACTCCACCGATTGCAGCGTGCCGCTGTCGAGGGCGTTGCGGACGCCGTCGTGCAGTTCGGTGCCGACCTCCCGTGGCAGGACGTCGGTGAGCCGGCGCCCGACATAGAGTTCGGGCCGAAGGGTGGCCAACGTGCCGACGCCGGTCTTGACGTCGAGAAAGGTGCCATCCCGACCGACGCTGAAAACCATGTCGGGAATGGCGCGCACGATGGCCGCCTGCTTTTCCTCCAGTTCCTTCAGGACGCGGGCGTTTTCGGCGGTGCGCAGCACATAGCGCGTGCGGTGGCCGAGAACGGGCCAGTTGATCGGCTTGGGTATGAAATCGTTGGCGCCGACGTCGTAGGCGAGGTTGATCGAGTTCAGGTCATCCATGCCGGTCACCATGATGACCGGCAGATCGTGGGGGCTCCAGCGCTGCCGGATCCGGCGGCAGACCTCGAAGCCGTCTATCCCCGGCATGTCCACGTCGAGGAGGATCAGGTCGGGCGTGAGCGCCTCCAGCATGTCGAGCGCACTTTCCCCGTCGGCGGCTTCATGGACGGTGAAGCCGGATTGTTCCAGCGTTTCCCGCTCCAGCATGCGCGCCGCCAGATCGTCGTCGACGATGAGCGCCTGGGGGCGGTGCGATGGGTCAGTGGTGTGCATGGTCGGCGTGGCGGTCGAGAAACGTGTTGAGTGCGGCAAGAACCCGCGGCCATTCCCGGTCGATGTCGGCCATCAGCGCCGGTACGTCGTCGACGTTGCCACTGCGGGCGCAGGTTTCGAGCGCCTTGAGCTGGGCGGCGAGGGTGTCGGCGCCAAGGGTGGCGCTGCTCGACTTGAGGTAGTGGGCGGCCTTGCGCAGGGCTTCGTTGTCCGTGGTCGCGGCGATCTCGCGGAGTTTGGCGATGCGTTGCGGGGCATCGGCGAGGTAGGTGCGGACGACTTTCTCGGCCAGGGCATCGCCGTTGGGACCGGGCATGTTGCGGATCGCTTCGAGCGCACGGGGGTTGAGCGGTCCATCGGCGGCGGCGTCCGGGGGCGGCGGCTCCGATTGGGGCGTGGTCTGCGGCGCGGAGGCGGTGAGCCAGTCGCTGAGGATCTGGGCCAGTTGTTCGCGGCTGAAAGGCTTGCTCAGGTAGGCGTCCATGCCGGCGCTGAGGCAGCGCTCCCGGTCGCCAGCCACGGCATTGGCGGTGAGTGCGATCACCGGCAGCGGGCGGTGCAGCAGACCCTGGCTCTGGCGCCTGCGGATCTGGGCGGTGGCTTCGAAACCGTCCATCTCGGGCATCTGGCAATCCATCAGCACGAGGTCGAAGTCTTCCGTGGCAAGGCGCTCGAGGGCGGCGACGCCGTTGGCGACCAGGGTGTAGCTCACTCCGAGAGAGTCGAGCATCGCCGCGGCGACTTGTTGATTGACCGGGTTGTCTTCGGCCACCAGCACGTGTCCGCCTATTTGGGAGCGGGACGACGCGGAGCGTTTGGGAGCGCTTGCCGCCGGAACGGTGCCGCTCAGTATCGCCGTCGCGATGGCGTCGTAGAGGTCGGACTGGCGTACCGGTTTGGTCATGTAGTAGTCGATGGGCGCATTTTGGCGGCGCGGGTGGTCGGCATCGAGGCTCACCGAGGACAGCATGATGAGCGGGAGCGTGCCGAACTGGGGCTTGGCGCGGATGGCTTCGGCCAGTTCGAAGCCGTCCATGCCGGGCATGTGCAGGTCGAGAATGGCGAGGTCGAAGGGGGGCGTGTCGTCCGTGGCGTGGCCGAGGGTCTGCAGCGCTTCGTCGCCGTTGGTGGCGCCGGTGTAGTGCATGGACCAGCCATTGAGCTGGTTGGCCAGGATTTCGCGGTTGGTGGCGTTGTCGTCCACCACCAGCACGCGCAGGTCTTTGAGTTGTTCGGCGGCATCGATGACATGGCGGGCGTCGGCATCCTGTTTGGCGAGGGGGATTTCGAACCAGAACAGCGAGCCTCGGCCAAGGCCGCTGACGAGGCCGATCTGCCCGTGCATGATTTCCGCCAGACGCTTGGCGATGGCCAGTCCGAGGCCGGTGCCGCCGTAGCGGCGGGTGGTGGAACTGTCGGCCTGGGAGAAGGCGCTGAAGACCCGGCTCTGGGCGGCTTCGTCGATGCCGATTCCAGAGTCCTGGACTTCGAAGCGGAAGCGGGCCTGCCGGTTGTCCTCGCCGAGCAGGCGGGCGCGGATGACGATCTCGCCTTTCGGGGTGAACTTGATGGCGTTGCTGACGAGGTTGGTCATGATCTGGCGCAGCCGCACCGGATCGCCGCGCACGGCCACCGGCGCATCGGCGGGGATCGCGCAGATGAGTTCGAGCCCTTTTTGGTCGGCTGGGCGGGCGAACATGTAGGCGACGTCCTCGATCAGATGGCGCAGGTTGAAGTTGATGCTCTCGATTTCCATCTTTCCGGCTTCGACCTTCGAGAAGTCGAGAATGTCGTTGATGATGTTGAGCAGGTGTTCGCCGGAGAGGTAGACGGCTTCGGAGAAGCGCGCCTGCTGGGCGTTGAGGGGGGTGCCGCGGAGCAGTTCGGTCATGCCCAGGATGGCATTCATCGGGGTGCGGATCTCGTGGCTCATGGTGGCCAGGAACTCGCTTTTGGCGCGGCTGGCGGCTTCGGCCATGTCCTTGGCTCTGCGCAGTTCGGCGGTGCGGGTTTCAACCTCCCGTTCCAGCTCGTCGCGGTGGGCGGCAAGGCGATGGTCGCGGTCCTGGATCTGCTCCAGCATGGTGTTGAAGCCGCGGGCCAGTTCGCCGATTTCGTCGCGGGATTCGATCGGCGCGCGCAGCGTGTAATCGGCCTCGCGGGAAACCTGCGCCATCACGTCCACAAGGCCGGCTATCGGGGCGGTGAGGGTGTGGTGCAGGCGTGTCAGCAGCACGTGGGAGATGGCCAGCGCCAGCAGGATGACCACCGCAAAGGCGGCCATGTGCCAGACGAGACGCAGATAGAGTTTGGCGAGATCGAGGCGCAGCGCGACGGTGCCGACCAGATTGCCGTCCACGCGCACCGGCTGGACGATGTCGAGGGTGGACAGGTTGAGGGCGTGCCCTTGCCCGGGCTGGTGTGTGAAGGCCTGCGCATCCGCACTGGGGGCGGTGTATTGGGCCAGTTGCCGGTGCTGGGTGTTCCACAGGGCGGCGGCGAGAATCTGCTTGTCGTCGAAAAGGGCGTCGAGGTAGCCGGCGGCGGCGGCCGGATCGTCGAAGACCAGTGCCGAGGCGCTGTTGCGCCCGACGAACTCGGTCTTCGCCTGGGCTTCTTCGACCAGCGTGGAGCGGAGTTCGAGGTAGTCGTAGAAAGTAAGCAGCAGGATGGCGATCAGAAAGGCGCCGCCGATGGTCATCAGGTTGATGAGGCGCAGTTTCTTCCGGATCGAGCCGTTTTGCAGAAAGCGTTCAAACATGGGCGAATAGGCCTTTCGGGCAGGTTTGGGCGCGGGCGGGCGTCATGGCCGGTTGCCCCGGTTGTCCCGGACAATGCGGGCGAGCTTCAGGATCTGGGAACTGAGTTTGAGTCCGGCGCGCTGGGCCGCTTCGGGATTGACTTCGAAGCGCACTTTGTCGCCTTCGACGACGAGGCCGATCACGCCGCCGCTGCCGGCGAAGCCGTCGCTGTCGCCGACCGTGAGCAGCGCGGCAGCGCTACCCGGCACCGGCTGGCCGATTCCGCTGCGGCCGGTGACGACCAGGATATGGCAGCCGCTTCCGTCGTCGCCTCGCGCTTGCTGGCGTACCTCCACCGGTTTGCCACGCACCGGAGGCTTGGATTCGAGGGCCGCCAGCGCCTGGGCGAGGTCGCCGCCACCGCTCACGCAAAGGCGCAGGCGGGGCGATCGGTTCCATGCGTCCTCCGGCCAGTCGACGAACTTGGCGAAGTTGTAGATGAAGGCCGCCTTGACGACGCTTTCTTCGGCGGCTTCCAGGACGGCGGCGGCAACCGGTGTGCAGCCCAGTGCGATCAGCACGATCAGCGAGCACCGGATCGCCTGCAGCCGGGAGGCCCGGCTCGGGGCAAGGCGAGGACGAGGCGCGATGTCGGGTGCGCGTGGTGCCGGCATCAGAAGTGGTACACCGCCCGGACGCGGAAAGTCCGCCCATCCTGGGCAAAGCGGTCGCGGCTCGGAACGCCGGGATCGTAGGCTGCAGGATCGTAGAAACGGTTGTCGAACACGTTGTAAAGGGAGGCCGACCACTCCCAGCCGTCGCCAGCCATCGGGCGCAGCAGGGTGAGGTTGGCGATGCCGTAGGACGGTACCCGGCCGGAATCGGTCCGGCGGCTGGCGAGCCATTGGCCTTCGGCGCCCAGACGCAGGGACATCCAGGGCAGCGGAACCGAAAGATTCATCTTGGCGCTGGTCCGCGGCGAGTTGCTCAGATCGTTGCCGCGGTTGTCGTGGGCGTGCTGCAGATCGAGGCTGGTGCGCAGGCGCACGCCGCTACGCCACAGGCGTTCGGCTTCGAGTTCGATGCCGTGCGCCCGGGTCTTGCCACTGTTTACGTATTGCAGCGGGCCAGTCCGGGACTCGCTGATCTGGTCGATGAGTTTGTCGAGCCGATACATATAGGCGGTGGCGAGCAGCCGGGTCTGGCTGTCGAGGTAGTGTTCCACTCCGCCTTCCCAGGTCTTGATCGTTTCCGGGCGCAGGTCGGGATTGGCGCGTTGCGTGCCCGGAAAGCCGTAGTTGCTTTCGTAGCTGTTGGGCGCCCGGAAGGACGAGCCGTACTGGACCTTCCAGACGGTTTGGGCCGAGGATCGGTAGACCGCGCCAAGACGCGGGCTGAGCTGGCCGGCCTGACGGCTCATCCAGTCGTAACGCGTGCCCAGCGAGAGTTTCAGGTCGGAAGTCCACTGAAAATCGTTCTGCACGAAGGCGCCGCTGCGTTCGCTCTGGCGCCGGTCGTCGAAGTTGATGACATCGGGCTCGTCGCGGTTGGTCAGGCGTTGAATCCGGTTGCGTTGGTGTTCCAGGCCGGCGACGAGTTTGTTGCGTGCCGTCAGGGCGCTGACCAGCTTCATCTCGGCGCCATACCAGCTGCCGTGGGCTTCGTCGTAGTTGCGCACGGGGGGCGTGCCATACAGGCCCGGCATCGAGTAGGTGTAGTCGGCGATGAAAGCCCGTCCGGAAAGCTCGGTGTCGGCGGCGAGATTGCGCGTGTAGTGCAGATCCACGTAGGCCTGGGTGTCGATCTGGGTATGGCCGCGGTCGTCGAAAGCGCCGCCGAAGCCGCCGTTCGGCATGCCTTTGTTGCGTCGGCTGGCGGCGGCCGTGAGGCTCAGACCCTCCTGGGACAGCCGGGCGAAGAAGCGGCCCTGGCGCGTGTAGTCGGTGTGGGAGGTCTGACCGTTGTTGGTTTGCGGCGAATCGAACTCGGGGAAGAACAGGTCTGGGCCGGTGCCGTTCATGCCGGATATCGAGGCCAGCAGGCTGGCGCCGTTTTCGAAGCGGGTGCCGAGGGTGGCGCGGCCTTCGACGGTGCCGTGGCTGGAGAGGCGGGCGCCCACTTCGGCGCCATTCACCTGCTCGGCGGTTCGGGTGACGACGTTGATGACGCCGAACAGTGCATTGCTGCCGTAAATCGATGAGCCGGGGCCGCGGATGACTTCGATGTGGTCCACGAGGTCGAGGTCGATGATGCTGTCGGTGCCGATGTAGGCCGTGTCATAGACCGCATCGTTCATCCGGTGTCCGTCCACGAGCAGCAGCACGCGGGTGTTGAAATCCTGCGGGCGTGCGAAACCCCGGGTGCCGACGTATTCGTAGCCGCGGTCGTAATGGACGTAGAAGCCGCGCAGGCTGCGCAGCACCTCGCCAAGGGTGCGCCAGCCGTACTGGCGGATGTCATCCTGCGTGACGACCGAAACGGTGGAAGGTGTTTCCGAGGATTTTTGTTCGAATCGCGAGGCGCTGACCACCGGAATGTCGAGCAACTGATCGAGGGACATTTCGGTCAGTTCCTGGGCGCCCTGTGCGACGGGGGCGCAACTCGCCAGGGTGAGAAGCAGCAGGCGTGAGCGGGGAAGGGCGGGAGGTGCGATTCTCATCGATCGGGGCGGTCAATTACTGCCCGGATTATGACAACGCGTGGATGGAGCCAAGTCGGCGGGATTGCGGGCAGCTTTCCCGCTATCGGCTCGCCGGCTGCCAACTTGAGCTATGGCATATGCTTGAATCGTGCGGACCGGCCGGCGCCCGGCGCGCGGGACTGCCGCCCGGTTGCCGGTTCGCGCTTCGCGCTCAGGGCGCCCCGGCCTGGCGCTGCGGCTTCAGCGCAACGAAATCACCGGCCAGCCCTGGGCGGTGGCGTGGGCGCGGAGGGTGTCGTCGGGGTCGACGGCAACCGGGTTGCCGACCATGTTCATGAGCGGCAGATCGTTGTGGGAGTCGCTGTAGAAGCTGCTGTTCTCGAAGCTGTCCCACCACAGGCCGAGGCTTTCGAGCCACCCCTCGACGCGCTCGATCTTGCCGCTTTTGAAGGCCGGGGTGCCGCGGGGTTTGCCTGTGAAAGCACCGTTTTCCTGGGCCGGAACGGTGGCGACCAGATGCGGAATGCCGAAGGCGCGGACAATCGGGCCGGTGACGAAGCTGTTGGTGGCGGTGACCACGGCGACGATGGCGCCGGCATCGAGCTTGGACTTGACCAGCGCCCGGGCCTGGGGCGTCATGATCGGACGGATGCGGGTGTCCATGAATTCCCGGTGCCAGGCGTCGAGCTGGGCGCGGCTGTGGCGGGCCAGCGGCTTCAGCTGGAAGTCGAGGAATTCGAAGATGTCGAGGGTGCCCGCCTTGTATTGATCGTAGAAAACCTGGTTACGGGCTTCGTGGACTTCCTTGTCAAGTACGCCTTTGGAAATCAGGAATTGGGCCCACTCGAAGTCGGAGTCGCCGGCGAGCAGGGTGTTGTCCAGGTCGAAGAGTACGAGATCCATGGTGTTTGCGGCTCAGAGGGTAGGGTCGCGCTGCAGGACTTCCCGCAGCAAAGGCAGGGTGATGGCGCGCTTGCGTTCGAGCGAGGCGGCGTCAAGGGCGTCGAGGGTGCGCAACAGGCTGGTGAGGTCGCGCCGACCGTGACGCAGCAGGTATTGAACGATTTCCGGTTCGAGGCGAAGGCCGCGGGTGGTCGCCTGAGCCTGAAGGATGGCCTGGCAGTCGGTGTCGGTGAGCGCTTTGACCTCGAAGATCAGGCTTTGGCCGATGCGGGTGCGCAGGTCTTCGCGCAAGGCCAAGTGCAGCGGTGCGGCGCGGCCGCTGGTGATCAGCGTCATCCGCTGGGTGCGGGCGGAATTGAAGGCGCGGAAAAGGGCGATCTGGGCTTCGGGGCCGAGGGCCTCGACGTCGTCGATGGCGAGCAGCAGGCCGGGTGCCTCGGGCAGACTGTCGACGACGTCGGCGGCCTGCAGATAGCAGGCCGGCCGGCCGGCCTGGGCGGCGGCGGTGACGACACTGCGCAGCAGGTGGCTGCGCCCGCTGCCGGCATCGCCCCACAGGAAAAGATGCTGGGGCACGTCGGCGACCGGGATGGCTTCGTAAAGGGCTGCAAGGAGATCGGCGTTGGCGGCGGCAACGAAGTTTTCCAGCAGGGGCGGCGCGTCGGCGCGCAGATCGAGAGTGAGTTGCTTCACGCGGTGGTCTTGAGGGCACACCCGGCAGGGGCGGGCCGGCGACATTTCGGCTAAAATTCGGGTTTGTTTGCGCGCGGCGGGTAAAAAACCTCCGGCCGGCGCAAGGCCCGTTAATGTATCCGGTCCCGGCAGGGTGCTCAACCCGATGAGTGCATTCAGCTGGCGGCCGGACGCTTCAAAAGAGATCACAGAACTCATGAGCTCCCTTACTTATCGCGATGCCGGCGTGGATATCGATGCCGGCGATGCCCTGGTCGACCGTATCAAGCCTTTCGCCAAGCGCACCATGCGCCCGGAGGTGATGGGCGGCATCGGCGGTTTCGGCGCGCTCTTCGAGATCTCGAAAAAATTCAAGGAGCCGGTGCTGGTGTCCGGCACCGACGGCGTGGGCACCAAGCTCAAGCTGGCGTTCCAGCTCAACAAGCACGACACCGTCGGCCAGGATCTGGTGGCGATGAGCGTCAATGACATCCTGGTGCAGGGTGCCGAGCCCTTGTTCTTCCTCGACTATTTCGCCTGCGGCAAGCTGCATGTGGATACTGCCGCCACGGTGGTCGAGGGCATCGCCCGCGGTTGCGAGTTGTCCGGTTGCGCGCTGATCGGCGGCGAAACCGCCGAGATGCCCAGCATGTACCCGGACGGCGAATACGATCTGGCCGGCTTCGCGGTCGGTGCGGTCGAAAAGTCGCAGATCATCGACGGCTCCACCATCCGCCCCGGCGACGTGGTGCTGGGCCTTGCCTCCAGCGGCGCCCACTCCAATGGCTATTCCCTGATCCGCAAGGTCATCGAGATCGCCAAGCCCAACCTCGAAGGCGACTTCCACGGCCGCAAGCTCAAGGACGTGATCATGGAGCCGACCCGCATCTACGTGAAGTCGCTGCTGGCGCTGATGGAAAAACGTGCCGGCCTGGTGAAAGGCATGGCCCACATCACCGGCGGCGGCCTGCTCGAGAACGTGCCCCGCGTGCTGGCCGACAACCTGACCGCCGTGCTCAAGAAGAACGCCTGGGAAATGCCCTATCTGTTCCAGTGGCTGCAGCATGCAGGCAACGTGGAGGCACAGGAGATGTATCGCGTCTTCAACTGCGGCATCGGCATGGTCGTGATCGTCGCCAAGGAGGATGCGGAGATGGCGGCAGCACAACTGCGCGCCACCGGCGAAACCGTCTTCGATCTCGGCACCATCGAAGCCCGGGCCGAAGGTCAGGCGCAAACCGTGGTGGTCTGATCCGAGCGACTTATTTCGCAGCCGCACCGATGAAAGCGGGCCCGCGTGGCCCGCTTTGCATTTCAGCCGGCGACAGGCAGTTCGGTGCGGTCCACCACCCGCCGCAGCACAAAGCTGGTGTGCACGCCGGTCACGCCCTGGATGCGGGTGATCTTGTTGAGCAGCAGATCCTGATAGGCGTCCATGTCGCGGACGATGACCTTCAACTGGTAATCGGACTGCTGACCGGTGATCAGCAGGCATTCGAGCACTTCCGGGATGCCGGCGATGCTGGCTTCCAGATTGGCGAAACGTTCCGGCGTGTGGATATCCATCGAGATGCCAATCAGCGCCATCAGCGTGAGACCGAGCTTGCGGGCGTCGAGAAATGCGCGGTAGCCGACGATCAGGCCGGATTCTTCCAGCGTCCGTACCCGGCGCAGGCAGGGCGAAGGCGACAGGCCGATGCGGTCGGCCAGATCCTGGTTGCTGATCCGGCCGTCCTGCTGCAAAACAGCGAGGATTTGCCGGTCGTAGCGGTCTAGAGTAATTATATTGCTCATATTTATTATTTAATAAAATATTCTGCCGATAATAGCATTTTGCTGGCCATGAAACGCAAGCGTCTGCCACATGCTTTTCCGTAAGATTGCTCCATTGAAATCTTCTTCCGGAGCCACATCATGTCTCAGCAAGCCACTACCCGCGCCACCGCCAAATACACCGCCTTTCCGCCCGTCCGGCTCGCCGACCGTCAATGGCCCGGCCGCGTCATCGACAAGGCGCCGATCTGGATGAGCACCGATCTTCGCGACGGCAACCAGGCGCTTTTCGAGCCGATGAACGGCGAGAAAAAGATGCAGATGTTCAAGACGCTTTGTGCCATCGGTTTCAAGGAAATCGAAGTCGCCTTTCCGTCGGCGTCCCAGACCGAGTTCGACTTCGTGCGCAACTTGATCGAAGGCGGACACATTCCTCAGGATGTGACCATCGAAGTGCTCACCCAGGCCCGCGAGCACCTCATCCGCCGCACCTTCGAATCGCTCAAAGGGGCGAAAAAAGCCATCGTTCACGTTTATCACGCCACCTCCAAGAACTTCCGCGAGAACGTCTTCGGTATGACCAAGGACGAAGTCGTCGGGATGGCGGTCGATTCCGTCAAGCTCATCCGGGCGCTCGCCGACGAGATGCCCGAAACCGCGATCACCCTTCAGTACAGCCCGGAAACCTTCACCGCGACCGAACTCGATTTCGCGCTCGAAGTGTGCAACGCAGTGACCGAAGTCTGGGGCGCCACACCCGAACGCAAGGTGATCCTCAATCTCCCGACCACGGTCGAGATCGCCACGCCCAACGTCTATGCCGACCAGATCGAGTGGATGAGTCGCAACCTTGCGCGCCGCGACAGCGTGCTCGTCAGCCTTCATCCGCACAACGACCGCGGCACCGCCGTGGCGGCCGCCGAACTCGGTTTGATGGCCGGCGCCGATCGGGTGGAAGGCTGCCTTTTCGGTAACGGGGAGCGCACAGGCAATGTGGACCTCGTCACCCTTGCCCTCAACATGCACACCCAGGGCGTCGATCCGCAGCTCGATTTTTCGGACATCAACGCGGTTGCCCGCACTTATGAGCAGTGCACCCAATTGCCGATTCATCCCCGCCACCCGTATGTGGGCGACCTTGTTTTCACGGCTTTTTCGGGTTCCCATCAGGACGCCATCAAGAAGGGTTTTGCCGCCCAGGAAAGCGATGCGCTCTGGGCCGTGCCTTACTTGCCCATCGACCCGGCGGACGTGGGCCGCAGTTACGATTCCGTGATCCGCGTGAATAGCCAGTCCGGCAAGGGCGGCATCGCCTGGATGATGGAGCACGAGTACGGCATCGTCATGCCGCGCCGTTTGCAGGTGGAGTTTTCCGGTGTCGTCCAGCGCCATACCGATACCTACGGCGGCGAAGTGAGCGCCGAGGATATCTGGAGCTTGTTCGCCCAAACCTACCTCGATACCGCCACCCCGGTGCGCTATTGCGGACACAGCCTCTATGAGAACGGCGCCGCCCAGGGTATCCGCTTGAGCGTGGAGATCGACGGTACGCCCAGGATTCTCACGGGCGAGGGCAACGGTCCGATCAACGCGGCGGTGCACGCCCTCCAGAGCGGTGGTATCCGCGTTCAGGTGCGCAGCTACGAAGAGCGTTCGATGGTGCCGGCGGGCGAGGATGGCAATGCCCGCGCCTGTGCCTTCATGGAAGTGGCTGGCGGCAAGGGCGACTGCTTCGGGGTCGGCATCGACGCCAATATCGTCACCGCGTCGATCAAGGCCATTGTCAGCGGTGCCAACCGTGCTCAGGTAGCAGCCTGCGCATCCGCTCAGCCGGTCGGTGCCACCGTCTGACAGATCGAAACGTCGGCGCGGATTCACCGGGTGCGGCGAGAGTGCTTGTAGCCGCGGGGCGGGGGGCGATGAGGCCTCCCGTTTAATGCGCCGTGCGGCGATGGGCTCGGAGCGTCAGGCTGGCGGTGTGAGGGTTGGCTTCCGGTCAGGGCAATTCCGGGCGATCGGGAGCTTCCCGGTTCGGGTGGGACGGAAAATCCGGGCGCAAGATCAGCGGCGCTGGATCTGCGGATCTTCCAGGTCGGCCGCAGTGGGCGGATCGCTGATGTAAACCTCGGCCACCTTGTTGTTGTAGGGACTTCTCTCGAGAACCTTGCTGAGCAGGATCTTTCCCTGCGCCGGCTTGTCGAGTTCGATCACCGTTCCGCCACCGCCCGAGACGGCGAAGTGCTGACCCTCGTAACCGATCATGACGATGTTTCCGACGAAGCCGGACCACGATCCTCCGTCCTTGTCGTTGGGGTCCATGCTTTTGGTCAGCCGCGTCTGCATGAACCGGGTCAATTGCGGAACCTTTACTCCCACGTCCACCTGTTCCAGCGAGATGGCGGCGCGGACGTAGTTCTTGTCCCAGAGTCCGGCATTCAAGCCGGCGATCAACACCGCCTCCCAACAATTGCAGACATTCGGGGGCGCCGAGTTTGCATGCATCCACTTGTACATCGGCTTTGCCTTCTCCATCGAGACGTTGGAGTCGAGTTTGATGACCGGTGGCCCCCAGACGGCTGTTTGGGCGAATTTTTCCATGGCCTTGGCGAAGGCGATTCGCTGGCTCGGGCTTAGATTCATTGGCATGCTTGTCTCCCGAAGGGCGTGGTTGCGTCAGTAACCCGATTGGGAATCTACTCCAGCCGAGCGCTCCCGGCGCAGCTTTCTGCGACGAAGCCGGAGGGCTTCGCTTGCTCCATCCGGAACGGGGTGTTCCGCCTTTGCCGCGGAGAAATCCTTTGACGATCGGCGATGCACCGGCAACGCAATTTCGGCGATCTTCAAGGCACGCGGCGGAAACGAAAACCCCCGGAAACGGCAGGTTGCCGTTTCCGGGGGTTTTTGATTTTCAGCGAGGCGATCAGGCGAAGTTCGCGGCGGCGAAATCCCAGTTGGCCAGGCTGTTCAGGAAGGTCTCGACAAACTTCGGACGGGCGTTGCGGTAGTCGATGTAGTAGGCGTGTTCCCACACGTCGATGGTCAGCAGCGGCTTGCCTTCACCGGTCTTCAGCGGGTTGCCGGCAGCGCCGGTGTTGGCGATGTCGACGGA
>CALMXT010000261.1 GCA_937871125.1 uncultured Zoogloea sp.
CCCTGCAATTCGCCCCGTCGCAGCCTTTCCAGCGCCTCGTTGGCATCCTCCAGCCGGAAGGCCGTCACCGAGGTATGCACCGGCACTTTCGGGGCGAGTTCGAGGAAGTCCAGGCCGTCCTGGCGGGTAAGGTTGGCGACCGAGCGGATCGATCTTTCGCCCCACAGATCGGCGTAGGGGAAGGCCGGGATGTCGCTCATGTGGATGCCGGCGCAGACCACGCAGCCGCCTTTTTCGAGGTGGCGCAGGGCGGCGGGAACAAGGGGGCCGGCGGGGGCGAAGATGAGGGCGGCGTCGAGGTGTTCGGGCGGCATCTGGCTGGCGTCGCCCACCCAACTGGCGCCGAGCTGGCGGGCGAAGTGCTGGCTTTCGGTGTCGCCGGGGCGGGTGAAGGCGTAGAACGGGCGGCCCTGGTGTTTGAGCACCTGGGCGACGATGTGGGCGGCGGCGCCGAAGCCGTAGATGCCGACCTTGTGCGTGTCGCCGGCGAGGCGCAGGGCGCGGTAGCCGATGAGGCCGGCGCACAGCAGCGGAGCGAGTTCCAGGGCCGAGGGCAGGGCGGCGCTGGCGGCCAGCGGAAAGCAGTAGCGGGCATCCGCGACGGTGTAGTCGGCATAGCCGCCATCGATCTGATAGCCGGTGAAGCGGGCGGAATCGCAGAGGTTTTCGCGGCCGCCGATGCAGAAGTGGCAGGTGCCGCAGGTCCAGCCGAGCCAGGGCACGCCGATCCGCTGGTCGGGGATGAAACCGCTCACGCCCTCGCCCAGCGCGACGACGCGGCCGACGATTTCGTGGCCGGGGACGATGGGCAGGCGCGGGTCGGGGAGTTCGCCGTCGATCAGATGCAGGTCGGTGCGGCACACCCCGCAGGCTTCGACGCGAAGCAGGATCTGACCGGGGCCGGGGCGGGGCACCGGGCGGATTTCGAGGCGCAGGGGCTCGCCGGGGCGGTGCAGGACCATCGCGCGCATGGTGGCAGGGATCGCTTGGCTCATTGGGATTCTCCCAATTCGGGTGGGGCCAGCCGGCGGCGGGCCAGGAATTTGCGCAGCTCTTCGACGGCAAGCATGCCGGCCGCCCACGGCAGCAGGAACAGCCACACGTCCAGCGGCAGCGGCGCGGTGCCGAAGAGCTCGTTGCCCCACGGGGTGTAGGCGATCGACATCAGCAGGCCGGCTTCGAGGGCCACGCCCCAGCCGATCAGCGGATTGCCGCCGAGGCCCGTCGAGAAGGCGGAGCGCAGCGTGCTGCGGCACAGGAAGACGTTGACGATCTGCAAGAGCACGATGGCGGCGAGGCTGGCGGTGGTGGCCTGACGGTAGAGCGGATCGGCGGCGGCCAGCTCGGTGCCGTAGGTCCAGCCGCCCGCGTTCAGCACATGGAAGAACGCCGCCAGCACCGCGGCGGCTTCGAACACGCCGAGGAAGAGGTAGGCCCGCAAGGCCACGGCCGTGCTGAGCAGACGTTCCTTGCGGGATCGGGGCGGGCTGCGCATCAGTTGCGGGTCGCCGCGCTCGACGCCGAGGCCCAGCGCAGTGAGCGAATCGGTGCCCATGTCGATGGCCAGCGCCTGCACCGGCGTGAGCGGCAGCGGAATGCGGAAGACGGCGAAGGCGAGGGTGGGAATCAGCTCGGCCACGTTGTGCACCAGCACGTAGGTGAGGAACTTGCGGATGTTCTGGAACACCGCGCGGCCTTCTTCGATGGCGTTGACGATGCTGGCGAAGTGGTCGTCGAGCAGCACCATGTCGGCGGCTTCCTTGGCCACGTCGGTGCCGCTCCTGCCCATCGCGATGCCGATGTGGGCGGCGCGCAGGGCCGGGGCGTCGTTGACCCCGTCGCCGGTGACCGCCACCACCTGGCCCTTGGCCTTGAGGGCTTCGACGATGCGCATCTTCTGGTCGGCGGCGACGCGGGCGAAGAGGATTTCCGGTGCGTCCAACGCCAGTTGCAGTTGGGCCGGGTTGAGCCGGCGCAGCTCGGCGCCGGTGACGACGCTGGGCGCCGGACCGCGCACGAGGCCGATCTGGCGGCCGATGGCGAGGGCCGTGCGCGGGTTGTCGCCGGTGACCATGATGAGCCGGATGCCGGCCGCGTGGCAGGTGGCGATGGCGGCGTCCACGCCGGCCCGCGGCGGGTCGGAAATGCCGACCAGGCCGCACAGGTCGAGCGCCTGCTCCTCGCTGCCCGACGGGCAATCGGCCGGCAGGCGGCGGGCGGCGAGGGCGATCACCCGCAGGCCGGCTTCGGCCATGTCGTCCTGGGCGCGCTGGAGGCGGGCGCGGATGGCTTCGTCGAGGGGCTGCGGGCCGTCCGCCAGCAGGATGCGGTCGCACAGGGGCAACACGCTTTCCGGCGCCCCCTTGCAGAGCAGCAGCGGGCCGGCGGCATCCGGATAAAGCACCGACTGACGCATGCGCTCGGAGTCGAAAGGCCACTCCTCGCTGCGCACGGGCGGCGCCGGCGCGAAGGCTTCGCTCATCTCGACGAGGGCGATTTCCAGCGGATCGCCGTCGAAGCGGCTGTGGCCGTCTTCGCGGGTTTCGGTCAGGTCCTGGCAGCCGCGGGCAACCCGGAAAAACAGCGGGTGGGCGGCGACAAGATCGGGGCGGGCAGCCAGTTCGGCCGCATCCAGCGCCGCCAGGCCCAGCACCACGCGGCTGGCGCGCATGCGGTTTTCGGTGAGGGTGCCGGTTTTGTCGGTGCAGATCGCCGTGACCGAGCCGAGGGTTTCGACCGAGGGCAGGTGGCGGATCAGCACGTTGCGGCCGGCCAGACGCTGGGCGGCGAGGACCAGCGAGAGCGTCAGGGTCGGCAGCAGGCCTTCGGGCACCAGCGCGATGATGATCCCCAGCGACAGGATGGTGTCGCGCCAGAACGGCACGCCGGCCACCCGCCCGACCGCGAAGAAGGCGGCGCCGATGCACAGCGCCAGAATCGCGATGCTGCGGCTGAGCCGGGCGATCTCGCGGCGCAGCGGCGAATCCTCGCCGCCGGCGCTCTGGGTGAGATGGGCGATGCGCCCGAATTCGGTGTGGGCGCCGGTGGCGAACACCACCGCGCGGCCCTGCCCGGACACGACCGAGGTGCCCGCCAGCAGGATGTTGCGGGCATCCAGCGCCTGCTCTTCGGCGGACGGCGCGGCGTCGCAACTGCGCGGACGGGATTCGCCGGTGACGGTGGCGCGGTTGAGGCGCAGCCCGAACGCCTCGATCAGCCGGCAATCGGCCGGCACGTTGTCGCCCTGGGCGAGCAGCACCACGTCGCCCGGCACCAGCGCTTCGGCCGCCAGCCGGGCCACCGTGCCGTCGCGCAGCACTTCGCACTGCTGCGGCAGCAAACCCTGCAGCGCGGCCAGGGTGCGTTCGACGCGCACTTCCTGCCAGAACGAAAACAGCCCCGAGACCAGGATCACCAGCACCACCGCCCAGCCGACCCGGGCCATGCCCTGACTGGGGTCGAACCAGTCGGCCAGAAACGCGAGCCCGGCGGCGATCCACAGGATGATCGAAAAAAGGTGGGTGAATTCCTTCAGCAGACGCAGCCACGCGGCTTCCCGCGCCAGCGGCTCGACCCGGTTCGGGCCGTATTCCGCCAACCGCGCCGCCGCCTCTACCGACGCCAGCCCCTGCGCCGAACTGCGCACGCTGGCGAGGGCTTCGGAAATGGGGAGTTGATGGAGTTTCATGGC
>CALMXT010000262.1 GCA_937871125.1 uncultured Zoogloea sp.
CGCCAGCGGTAGTCGTCGAACCACGGCTGATGGCGATAGTGATTGCCCCAGTATTCGCCGATCGAAAAGGTGATCAGCGGAATGCCGATCGTCGTGCCGTATTGCGGTACCGGCAGCGGGTTGCCGCGCCACGGATAGGACAGGCTCTCGCCGAAAACCCAACCGCGCATGCCGTCCGAAAGGAGGATGTCGCACCACTCGTAGCTTGGCAGGCACCCGATCACCCGCACATCCAGTCCCGGATACAACATGGCCACGACCGGGTAGCTTGTGTCGGGTCCGGCGAAGAGCTGGACCGGTGTGTTGATGTAGATCTGCTGGGCTTGGGCGGCTACAGGCAGAAGCAGGGCCGTTGCGCCGGCGAGCGCGACCGTTTTGAGGGTGCGGAGACGGTGAAGGGCTGGGCGAAGGGGCATGGCGTGCTCCCGGTGAGTCTGGTCGGCCGCCCGGCGGGCGGCACACATCGTCATCTTAGAGCCTGTCACCCGCCGCGTCTGCGCCCGTCTGTAAGTGCAGGTTTCCAGGCCCGCGACGATTTCAATGCAAGCCTGTGGCCTCCCCATGAGCCGGTCAAGTTGCGGGTTTCGACGCCGTTGAGAGGGAAACATCCCTGACGATTCTCGGAGACGAACATGAAAATCGCTACAGCCAGCCTGGATTTTTCCGCGACCCACCGTAGCGCCAGCACGGTCGTCGTCGAGGAGCGTCTGAGCGCCTGGGTCGGTCCGCGTCCGCAGGCGGAGGCGGCGCCGAGCCGCAGCGTGGATCTGTCCGACGAGGCGCGGCAGGCCTTGCGCCTCGATCAGGCGGCGCCGTCGGCTGTCGCGCCGGCAGGCAGCGATGAAACGGAGGCCGATCCCCGGATGGCGCTGATCAGGTCCATCGTCGAAATGCTCACCGGACGGCCGGTCCGCGTGATGTCGTCGTCCGCGCTGGCGGTCGAGGGCGCGGCGATGGCGGCGACCTCCGAGGCCCGGTCGGCCGCGGGCGTGTCCGCCCAGCCGCAATTCGGCCTGGAATACACGCGCAGCGAGACGCGACAGAGCATCGAGGAAACGCATTTCGAGGCGAGCGGCACGGTCCGCACCGCAGACGGCCGGTCGATCGGCTTCAGCGTTGCCCTTGCCATGCAGCGCACCGAGACGACCAGCAGCAGCGTGAGCCTGCGTCTCGGAAATGCGGTGAGCAAGGATCCGCTGGTGATCAACTTTGGCGGGAATGCCGCGAGCTTGCAGAATCAGCGCTTCCGCTTCGATCTCTTGGGCGATGGCAACAAGGTGGACGTGCCGGTGCTGGCGCAGGGAAGCGGATTCCTGGTGCTGGACGCGGTCGGGGCGGGCAAGGTGGAATCCGGCCGCCAGCTCTTCGGTCCGGCCAGTGGGGACGGCTTTGCCGATCTGGCGAAATACGACAGCGACGCCAACGGCTGGATCGATGCCGCCGATCCGGTGTTCGGCCGGCTCGGCGTATGGACGCCCGACGCGAAAGGCGGCGGAGCGGTGACCGGGCTGGGTGCGGCCGGCGTCGGCGCGCTCTATCTCGGGCGGGCGGCGACGCCCTTCACGCTGAAGGACGGCGCCGAGCTGGGGGCGATCCGCAGTTCCGGCATCTACGTGGCCGAGGATGGTCGCGTCGGAACCCTGCAGCAGGTGGATCTGAAGGTTTGATCAGCCCGGCTGTCCGGCCTTGGCGCGGAAGCCGGCCGGTACGCCGACGGGCTTCTTGACGGCATAGTCGAAGAAGATGATGCCGGTTTTGCCGCGGGCCACTTCGCGACCGCTGGCCTTGTCGGTCGCCCGCCAGACCAGGTCGCAACCGTAGCGGTTGAAGTCCGCCGGGGTCATCTCGAACACCAGGGTTTCGCCGTGGAAGGCTTCCGACTTGTACTGCACGGCGGCGTCCGCCACGACGATGCCGACGCCTTCGACGTCCAGTTCGGTGTAGCCGAGAAACTTGAAGAAACGCACCCGCGCTTCCGACACCAACGAGATCAGTGCCGAGTTGTCGAGGTGGTGGCCGTAGTTGATGTGGTTGATGTAGATCGGCACTTCGGTGGAAAACACGAACTGCGCGGGCATGTCGATGATGATGCGGGCCATGGGCTGAAATCCTTGCCTGAAAGCGGAAAGGGCGGATTATCGCACCGCTGCGGGTGCCGATTGCCGTTGCGGTCGGTGGCAGGCAGAATCGTCCGTCCGACCTTTCGGGAGCCGCCCGTGGAACGCTTCACCATCTCCCTCGACGAGGAACTCGCCCGCGAATTCGATGCGCTGATTGCCGCGCGCGGCTATTCCAACCGCTCGGAAGCGGTGCGCGACATCCTGCGCGCCCACATCGAAACCAGCCGTCTGGCGCGGGAGGACGCGTCTCACTGCGTTGCGAGCCTTTCTTACGTGTACAACCACCACGAGCGCGAACTGGCCGAACGCCTCACCCACGATCAGCACGACCACCACGATCTTTGCGTTGCCACGCTGCACGCTCATCTGGATCACGACAATTGCATCGAAAGCGTGATCCTGCGCGGTCCCACCGCCGAGGTGCGGGCCTTTGCCGACGCGCTGATCGCCAAGCCCGGCGTCCGTCATGGCGCCCTCAATCTCGTCTCGGCCGAGCCCGGCAGCCAACCCCATGCCCATCCTCACGGCCATTACCGGCCGCGGAGTTGAACCCGGCAACGGGTGAATTCGTTTGGTTGGTCGGGTTTGTGTGAACTAAAATATTTTCATCATACGTAACCGGGAGTGCGGTCATGCCGGCTCTGCCTGACGAAGGTTTCGCCCTCGTCCTGCTGGTTTTTGCGCTGGGCCTCAGGCACGGCTTCGATGCCGATCATCTCGCCACCATCGACGGCCTGACCCGCTTCAACGCCCGCAGCAATCCCCGTTGGGCGCGCTTTTGCGGAACCCTGTTTTCCCTTGGCCACGGCGCCGTGGTGGTGGCCATTGCGCTGGCGGTGAGTCTGTTGTCACGGCGCTGGACGGCGCCGGAGTGGCTCGAATTGTCGGGCGCCTGGATCTCCATCGTCTTCCTGACGTTGCTCGGCGTGCTCAATCTGCGGGCGGTGTTTGCGGCCGGAGCCCATGAAGTCGTGTCGCCGGTCGGGCTCAAGGGGCGCTGGCTCGGGCGCTTTGGGCAGGTCGCCCATCCCGCCGGGGTGGCGCTGGTCGGGGCGCTGTTCGCGTTGTCCTTCGACACGGTGAGTCAGGCCGCGCTGTTCGCGGTGGCCGGCGTGCAGGCCGGCGGTTGGCAGCACGCGCTCGGCCTCGGCGTGGCATTCATGGGCGGCATGCTGGTGGCGGACGGCGCCAACGGCTTGTGGATTGCCCGGCTGATCGCCCGTGCCGACAGCGTCGCCCGCATCGCATCGCGGGTCATGGCGCTGGCGGTGGCCGGCATGAGTCTGCTGGTGGCGGCCTACGGTGCCGCACGCCTTGCCCTGCCGGGCCTCGAAGCCTGGGGCGAAGGCAAGGAGCTGGCCCTTGGCGCGGCGGTGGTCGGTGTGATTTTCGTGAGTTTCATGCTCGGTCTGTATCTGGCGCGTCAGCGGGGTGTCGAGCCGGTGACGGGTTGAGCG
>CALMXT010000263.1 GCA_937871125.1 uncultured Zoogloea sp.
TAGGGGTTGGTGAGGTCGACCAGCAGCAGCGCGATGTAGGCTTCGTCGGGGCTCTGGGCCTTCCAGGTGTTGTTGAGCGGATCGATGACCCGGCTGTGGGTGATGCCGGTGCGTTCGGCTTCGAGGAACGCGGCGTGCACGGCCTTCCAGGCGCCCGGCGGTTCGGCGCGGTGGGCGCGGAAATGTTCGATGATGACCTGACCGAGGTACTGGATGCGGCGCTGGGCCAGCAGCGGCCATTGGGCGCGGAACTCGTCGCTGCCGCTGCCGCCTTCGGCAAGGCGGGCGTAGGCGGTGCTGAGCGCGGTCCAGAGGCGCACCACCTGACGCAGGGTGGCGTCTTCCTGACTATCCGGCGGCAGCGGGTGGGCGGCGTAACGGGACGACATTTCGTGCTGGACGAAGGTGATCGTCTGGCGGGCCGATTCGAGGACTTCGAGCTGTTCTTCGGGGCCGAGCGGGCTGGCCAGCAGGCCTTCCAGCATGCGGACCAGGGTGGCGTGGCTTTCGGCGGCGTTGAGCGTGTGCAGATTGCGCAGGAGCTTGCGGTATTGCTCCACGCTGCGCAGGTCGGTGTAGGTTTGGGGGCTGTCCGCCATGGCTGGATTCTCCGGGTTCAGCCGGCAAGATGCTCGGCAACGGCGTTGCGCACCGCGAGGGCAAGGCGCGCATCGTCGACCTCGGGCGCGGGCGATTGGCCGCCTTTGCGCTGGGCCTGGCCCCAGATGGGCTGGGGAAAGTGGCGGTCGTCGAGATAGCGCGGAATGAGATGCCAGTGCAGGTGGGGCACCGCGTTACCGAAGCTGGCCAGATTGAGCTTGTCCGGCGAGAAGCATTCCCGCAGTGCGACTTCCACGGCCATCAGGATGTTGAAGCAGTGGCGCTGCTCGGCGGGGGAGAGATCGCTCATTTCGGCGACGTGGTCGTTCCAGATCAGCCGGCAATAGCCGGGATAGTCCGGATCGTCGACCCGGATGACGCGGCAGCTGGCGTCGTGCCAAAGCAGGTTCTCCCGCTCGGGGAAGCACAGGGGGCAGTCTTTCGGTGCGCTGGTCGGCATGAGGGTTTCTACCCGGAGTGTCACAAAATGTCCTGCGATTCTAGCCCGTATGGATCGCAATTTCTCGCTGGCGATTTTGTGTGACGTAATTAATAAAAAATTTCTTTCTGGCGATTTTGGCGTTGTATCGTCAGCTCGCCGTCGGCCTGCTTTCGACGAGGGCGAAGGTGCTTGCCGGGCCGGCGTCGACGGGGGCGCCATCGACGAAAAGCATCAGTGTTCCGGGCGCGATCGGCGTCCATTCCTCGTTGTCGGTCAGCGGGGTGGTGGCAACCACGGCGACCCGGTCGCCGGGGGTCGTCAGTTCGGTGAAATCGACGGTGATGTCCTGGTCTTTGAGGTGCGCGCTGGCAAACGGCGCCTTGCGGACGATGTAGCTGAGCCGCGTGGCGCAGTGGGCGAACAGGCAGGTGCCGTTGGAGAGCAGGAAGTTGAATTCGCCGAAGCTGCCGATTTCGGCGGCGATCTCGCGAACCGTCGCGAACAGGGTGTCGCGGGCCGGTTCGCCGTCCGGAAAGCGTCGGCGCAAGGTTTCCATCAAATGGCAGAAGGCCAGTTCGGAGTCGGTCTGGCCGACCGGCCTGAATTCGCCGTAAAGCGTGGGCTGAAAGCCTTTCAGATGCCCGTTGTGGGCAAACACCCAGTAGCGTCCCCACAGCTCGCGCTGGAAGGGGTGGGTGTTCTCGAGGGTCACGACGCCGTGAGTGGCCTTGCGGATATGGGCGATGACGTTGAGCGAATGGATCGGGTAGTTGCGCACCAGTTCGGCCACCGGCGATGCGCTGCTGGCCTTCGGATCGAGGAAGACCCGCACGCCGCGCCCCTCGAAGAAGGCGATGCCCCAGCCGTCGCCGTGCACATCGGTGAGGCCGCCGCGGGCCTGGAAGCCGGCGAACGAGAAGCAGATGTCCGTCGGGGTGTTGCAGTTCATTCCAAGTAGCTGGCACATGATCGTGACCTTCGCTTTCCGTTGTAGCCCTTGACCGCCCGCTCGGTCAGAATTGAAATCTCAACCCTTCGCGCCGTCTGCCGTTAGCGAGACATTCTCCACCCTGCATCCGGCGCGCCTGTGCCCGTTCATTTCCGTCATACCGACTCCATGACCCTCTACACCTTAGCCGACTGCGCCGCCCGGATCGAGGCCGCGGGTCGCCTGCTTTCGACCGCACGGCGCATCCTTTTCATCACCGGAGCCGGTCTCTCCGCCGATTCCGGCCTGCCCACCTACCGCGGGGTGGGCGGATTGTACGAAGGCGCGCTGACCGATGTCGGCTTGCCCATCGAACAGGCGCTCTCCGGCGCCATGTTCGAACGGCGCCCGGACATCACCTGGCGCTATCTCTCGCAGATCGAGGCAAGCTGCCGCGATGCCCGGCCCAATGCCGGCCACTACGCCATCGCCCGGCTCGAAGCGATGCACGGCGCGGTGACGGTGCTGACCCAGAACGTGGATGGCTTCCACCTCATGGCCGGCTCCCACGACGTCATCGAGATGCATGGCACCCTGCGCCGCCTGCGTTGTGTCGACTGCGGGCGCTGCCGCCAGGTGGACAACTACGCCGGCCTGCAGATTCCGCCCGACTGCCCCCATTGCGGCGGCGTGCTGCGTCCGGATGTCGTGCTGTTCGGCGAAAATCTGCCCGACCAAGCCGTACATCGCTTCGAGCAGGTGCTGGCGGCCGGGCCAGACATGATCTTTTCGGTGGGCACCGGCAGCTCCTTTCCTTATATTGCCGGGCCGATGCTGTGGGCGATCGAGCAGGGCATTCCGACCATCGAGATCAATCCGGGCCACACCCCGATCAGTGAAAGGGTGATGTTCCGCTTCCGCCTGCGTGCAGCCGAAGTGCTGCCGGCCCTGCTCGACGCCGCCGGCTATTCGCTGGACCGCGGCACCGACTGATCGCCGCGTTCCCATCTTCATCGCCCCAAGTCTAGAATTGCGGGTTTCGTCTCGACCCCGCCTGCTGTGGACCTCGCCCGCCTTCTTGCCCAGATCGACGACACCCTGCTCGGCGAACTGTTCTCCGCCAATGCCCTCACCCGTGCCCGCGCTTACGTCGGCCGGGTGCGCAACATCGAAACGGTCGGCAACCAGATCCAGGGGCTTGTGCCGGGCTCCGACACCGTGCCCTACCGGGTCACGGTGCGCATCGAGCGGCGCGACTTCTTCGGCCAGAGCAGCATCGAGATCGCCACCCGCTGCACCTGCCCGGTGGGCCATCATTGCAAGCACGCCGCCGCGCTGATTCTCGCCGCCCGCCGTCCCGGCGCCCTGGTGGACCGCCCGCGGGCGGAGATCCTGGCCTGGGCCAAAACCCTGCGCGAACGGGTCGACAAGGCCGCGGTGCAGCGCAAACCGGTGGCCGCCAAGGAGGCCGTGTTCTATCTGTGCAGCGCCTGGCAGAGCGGCGACGACGTGGAGTTCAGCCTGCTCAAGGCCCGGCTCGGGCCGTCCGGTGCGCCATCCGGCACCATCGGCGACTGGTACAACTACGAGCAGGCGCTGCTCAAGCCGCCGTCCTTCGTGCGCGACGAAGACATGCAGGTGTTCCGCCTGCTCCGCGAAGTCAGCCGCAAGACCGGCGGTTACAGCCGTCCCGTGCTGCGCGGCGTGGAAGGCGGCGCGCTGCTCGAAGCGGCCCTCGCCACCGGACGCACCTGCGTGGCGCTCGACGACAGCGGACTGGTTTCGCTGCTCAAGCCCGCTGCGGCGCGCCACGGCAGGCTCGAATGGATGCCCGTCGACGGCGGCGTCAAGGCCCGCTTGCGCGTCGAGCCCGAGGCCCAGCTGGCGGTGCGCACCGAGCCGCCGATGTATTTCGACGTCCAGCTCGGCGAGGCCGGGCCGATCGACATCGAAGGCGGTGCGGTGCTTGCCGAAGTATTGGCATTGCCGCCGCTGTCGCCGGTCGAACTGCCGGTGGTCGCCAGTGCGCTGGCCCAGGTGGCGCCGGCGCTGCCTTCGCCCCAGGGCGCGGTGGACCTGCCGCTCATCGACCTTCCCTGCCAGCCCGTGCTCGGCCTGCAAACCCTGGACTGCTGGAGCTGGCGCAGGCATCGCGGCTATCCGGTGGATTTCGCCGGGCTGGAATACGACGTGGCGATTCCCGCCTTCGTCTATGGCGAAGCGCGTTTCGAACCCGGCTCGACCCACGAGATCGCCACCCTCGTCGACGGTCGCGCGGTGCGCGTCAAGCGCGACTGGACGCAGGAGGCCACGGCCTGGAAGGCGCTGCTCGCCGCCGGCTTCCAGCCCGTCAAACCGTCCTGGCTGGTGATGCCCTACTCGCCGCCGGACGGCATCTTCGGCCTCGAGAGCGAAGCCCACTGGACCCACTTCTTCCGACTCGTCGCCCCCGCGCTGCGCGACGCCGGCTGGCGCATCGATTGCCCGCGTGATTTCCGCCATCGCGTGCTGGAGCCGAGCGACTGGCATGTGGACATCCTCGACGCCGACGAAGGCGCGGCCGGCTGGTTCGAAGTCTCCCTCGGCATCGAAGTGGACGGCCGCCGCCTCGACCTCGCCCCGATGCTCCACGCCGTGTTCCATCAAGACCCGCGCTGGCTCGACCGCAAACAGATCGACGCCATTGCCGACGACGCCCGGATCGTCGTCCAGCTGGAAGACGGCGAACGCATCGGGCTGCCCGCCGAGCGCATCAAACCCATCGCCCGCACCCTCGTCGACCTCTTCGACAGCCCCTCCGACACCCTCAAAGTGTCGCGCTTCGACGCGCCGCGTCTGGCCGAAGCCCTTGGCGACGACTGGCAGGGCCAAGGCCGCGGCCGCCTCGACGACTGGATCGAACGCATCCGCAGCGCCGCACAGATCGCCCCCGTCGCCGCCCCCGCCGGCTTCGCCTTCGAACTGCGCCCCTACCAGCTCGAAGGCCTCGCCTGGCTGCAGCACCTGCGCGCCCACGGCCTCGGCGGCATCCTCGCCGACGACATGGGTCTCGGCAAAACCGCCCAGGCCCTCGCCCACCTGCTCACCGAAAAGCGTGCCGGGCGCCTTGCCAAGCCCGCGCTGGTGGTGCTGCCCACCTCGCTGGTGTTCAACTGGCAGCGCGAGGCCGAACGCTTCGCCCCCGACCTCAAGGTGCTCAGCCTGCGCGGAACCCGCCGCGCCGACGCCTTCGACAAAATCCCCGAACACGACGTCTGCCTCACCACCTACCCGCTGCTGTGGCGCGACCGCGAACAACTCGCCGCCCACCGCTACCACTCGCTGATCCTCGACGAAGCGCAAACGGTCAAGAACGCCGCCAGTCAGGCCGCCCAGGTCGTGCGCACGCTCGACGCCGAACATCGCCTGTGCCTCACCGGCACGCCCCTCGAAAACCACCTCGGCGAACTCTGGAGCCAGTTCGACTTCCTCCTGCCCGGCTTTCTTGGCGACACCAAGGATTTCACCGCCCGCTGGCGCAGCCCCATCGAAAAGCGCGGCGACATGGTTCGCCGCGACATCCTCGCCCGGCGCATCGCCCCCTTCATCCTGCGTCGGCGCAAGGAAGACGTTGCCAAGGAGCTGCCGCCCAAAACCATCGTCGTGCGCAGCGTCGAACTCGAAGGCCGCCAGCGGGATCTCTACGAAACCGTGCGCAGCACCATGGACAAACGCATCCGCGACGAGATCGCCGCCCGCGGTTTCGCGCGCAGCCAGATCGTCATCCTCGACGCCCTGCTCAAACTGCGTCAGGTGTGCTGCGACCCGCGCCTCCTCAAATCCGACGCCGCCGCCAAGGTCAAGGAACGCGCCAAACTCGACCTGCTCATGGACATGCTCCCCGAGCTCGTCGCCGAAGGCCGCAAAGTGCTGCTGTTCTCCCAGTTCACCACCATGCTGGGCTTGATCGCCGCCGAACTCGATGCCCGCAAGATCCCCTTCGTCACCCTCACCGGCGACACCGTGGATCGCGAAGCGCCCGTCCGCGCCTTCCAGGACGGCGCCACGCCGGTCTTCCTCATCAGCCTCAAGGCCGGCGGCGTCGGCCTCAACCTCACCGCCGCCGACACCGTGATCCACTTCGACCCGTGGTGGAACCCCGCCGTCGAAAACCAGGCCACCGACCGCGCCCACCGCCTCGGGCAGACCAAGGCGGTGTTCGTCTACAAGCTGGTGGTCGCCGGCTCCATCGAAGAAAAGATTCTTGCGCTGCAAGAGAAAAAAGCCGAACTCGCCGCCGGCATCCTCGCCGAAGATCACGAAGGCACGGTCAAGTTCGGCGAAGACGACATCCGCGCCTTGCTCGCCCCGCTGCCGGAAGTCAAAGGCGATGCCGACGCCGGCCCCAAGAAACGCGGCCGCCCCAAGCAAATCCAGTCCTCGTAGCCCGCGTAGGTCGGGTTAGCCCGCAGGGCGTAACCCGACATCCACGCCATTCCGTCGGGTTACGCCCTGCGGGCTAACCCGACCTACGTCCGGCCCGGCCACCCATCGATCCACCTCCCCGCCGCTCGGTGCCATCGCCCTGCAACGAAAATAAATTCGTCTTTATTGAAGCTTGTTGACGGGCTGAGATAACAAGTTGAGCCCACGACATTCAATGTTGAGGGCTTGGTATTCGATG
>CALMXT010000264.1 GCA_937871125.1 uncultured Zoogloea sp.
CGCTGATGCACGTGCGCATGGTGCCCTTCGACAGTCTGGCCGAACGGCTCTACCGTCTGGTCCGCCAGACCGCCAAGGAACTCGGCCGCCGCGCCAACCTCGACATCATCGGCGGGCAGATCGAAATCGACCGCACCGTCCTCGAAGTGATGACCGGCCCTCTCGGCCACCTGGTTCGCAACGCCGTCGCCCACGGCATCGAAGCGCCTGAAGTCCGCCGCGCCGCGGGCAAGCCCGAGATCGGTCAGATCACCCTCAAGGTCACCCACGAAGGCAACGACGTGGTGATCGAGTTCCACGACGACGGCGCCGGCCTCGACTTCGCGAGTATCCGCGCCCACGCCCTGGAAGCCGGTCTGATCGGACCGGACGAAGAAGCCGACGACAAACGCCTCACCAATCTCATCTTCGTTCCCGGCTTCACCACCGCCAGCCTGTCCAGCCTCGCCGGGCGAGGCGTCGGCATGGACGTCGTCAAGAGCGAAACCGCAGCCGTCGGCGGACGTATCAGCGTCGCCACCGAAGCCGGCCAGGGCGCCACTTTCCGCATCCACCTGCCGCTCACGCTGGCCGTCACCCAGGCGCTGCTGGTGCGTGCCGGCGGCCGCACCTTCGCGATTCCTTCGTCGATGGTTGCCCAGGTGCTCGAACTCAAACCCGACGCCCTCGAAGAAGTCCGCCGCAACAACGGCACCGAATGGCTCGACGAGCACTTCAGCTACCGCTACCTGCCCCGCCTGCTCGGCGACCGCCAGTCGCAACCGGAAGTGGACCGCTTCAACTGGGTGCTCCTGCTGCGCGCCGGCAATGAAACCCTGGCGCTTCACGTCGACGCGCTGCGCGGCAACCAGGAAATCGTCGTCAAGAACGCCGGACCGCAATATTCCCGGCTGGTCGGCTATTCCGGCGCCACAGTGTTGGGCGATGGCGAGATCGTGCTGATTCTCAACCCGGTCGCACTCGCCGGCCTCCGCCTCGCCACCGATGACGACGCACTGCCGGCGATGTCCGTCGCGGCCGCCGCACCCGCCCTGCCGACCATCATGGTGGTGGACGACTCGCTCACCGTGCGCAAGATCACCGGGCGCCTGCTCGAACGGGAAGGCTACCGGGTCATCACCGCCAAGGACGGCGTGGACGCCCTGGAGCAGCTGCTCACCGCCACCCCCGACGTCATCATCGCCGACATCGAAATGCCGCGCATGGACGGCTTCGACCTGACCCGCAACGTGCGTGCCGACAAGCGTCTGAAGAACGTGCCGATCATCATGATCACCTCCCGCACGGCCGAAAAGCACCAGCGCTATGCGGAAGAAGTCGGCGTCAATCACTACCTCGGCAAGCCCTACGACGAAGATATCCTGCTCGGCCTGATCCGGAATTTCGTCACCCACGCCACACACTGATCCGGACGAAAGCGCGGCTTTCGTCCGGGCTTTGGTCCGGCTTGGCTATAATCGGCTGTTTTCCAGCCTGGGGTCTGTTGTCAGTCATCTCTCGGCACGCCGAATGACTGACAACAGACCCTCGCCAATCCATGAATCTGCTCTTCGAAGAGGATGGTGCCTTCAAGACCGGCACCATCCTGACCGACAACGACGCCTCCCTGCAGGTCGAAACGCCTCACGGCAAGCGCCTCAAACTGAAGAGCAACCACGTTCTGATGCGCTTCGCCCAGCCCTCGGCGGGGGAATTGCTCGACCGCGCCGAAGCCGAAGCCGAAGGCCTCGACACGGAATTCCTGTGGGAAGTCTGCGCCGACGACGAGTTCGGCTTCGCCGACTTCGCCCGGGAGTATTACGGACATGTGCCGAGCGCGGTCGAATCCACCGCCGTGCTGCTGCGCCTCCACGCCTCGCCGATCTACTTCCACCGCAAGGGCCGCGGCCGTTTCCGCAAGGCGCCCGCCGAAATCCTCCAGGCCGCCCTTTCCGGTCTTGAAAAGAAGCGCCAGCAGGCTGCCGCCATCGAACGCATGCGCGACGAACTCCTCGCCGGCCGCCTGCCCGAAGAGCTCAAACCGCTGGTGCGCCAACTGCTCTACAAGCCCGACCGCAACCGCCTCGAAGCCAAAGCCCTCGAAGCCGCCTGCGCCGAAAACGGCCAGTCGCCGGCCCGCCTGCTGCTCGCGTGCGGCGCCCTGCCCTCGTCCCACGAACTGCACTTCGACCGCTTCCTGTTCGAATACTTCCCCGACGGCACCGGCTTCCCGCCCGTCGACGCGCCGTCCGAACCCACCGATCTGCCCCTCGCCGACGTCCGCGCCTTCTCCATTGACGATGCCGCCACCACCGAGATCGACGACGCCTTCTCGGTCACCCAGACCGCTGCCGGCTGGCGGATCGGCATCCACATCGCCGCCCCCGGCCTGGGCTTCGGTCGCAACTCCTCCCTCGACGCCGTCGCCCGCCAGCGCCTCTCCACGGTCTACATGCCGGGCAACAAGATCACCATGTTGCCGGACGATATCGTCGGCCGTTTCACCCTCGCCGAAGGCCGCGACTGCCCCGCCCTGTCGCTCTACCTCGACGTCACCCGCGACCTGATCGTCACCGGCAACGAATCGCGCCTCGAACGCGTTCCGGTCGCCGCCAACCTGCGCCATCACGACATCGAGCCGGTCTTCAACGAAACCACCCTCACCGACGGTGGTCCCGATTTCCCCTGGAAGGCCGAACTGACCCTGCTGTGGGAACTCGCCACCGTCCTCGAAGCCGGCCGTGGCAAGCCGGCCGCCAACCAGAACATGGTGGATTTCAACTTCGGCGTCGACTGGAACCAAAGCACCGACGACGGCCCCGGCCGCATCGAAATCGGCCGCCGCTCCCGCGGTTCGCCCCTCGACAAGCTGGTCGCCGAACTGATGATCGCCGCCAACAGCACCTGGGGCAAGGCGCTGGCCAGCGCCGGCATCCCGGCCCTGTACCGTGCCCAGACCGGCGGCAAGGTGCGCATGACCACCGCGCCGGCGCCCCACGAAGGCCTCGGCGTGGATTGCTACGCCTGGTCCAGTTCGCCGCTGCGCCGCTACGTCGATCTGGTCAACCAATGGCAACTCATCGGCTGGCTGAAAGGCGAAGATCCGGCCTTTCCACCCAAGTCGCCCGACCTCATCGCCGCCATGCGCGACTTCGAACTCACCTACGCCGCCTACGCCGAATTCCAGCGTGGCATGGAGCGCTACTGGTGCCTGCGCTGGCTGCGTCAGGCCGGCAGCCCGTCGATGAGCGCCCGCGTGCTGCGCGAAAGCCTGGTCCGACTCGAAGACCTGCCGCTCGTCTTCAAAGTGCCGTCGATGCCCACGCTGCCGCCAGGCACCCGCGTGCAACTGGCCATCGACAGCACCGATCTGATCGACCTGGAAGTCCGCGCAACCTACCTCGAAACCCTCGCCAGCGCGGGCAGCCTCCCCGACGGAATCGATGAAGGCGACGAACCGGGCGACGACGCCCTGCCCGAAACCGAGCCCGTCGCGGCGCCGGCCGACAGCGAAGCCCCGCCCTCCGCCGCCGCCTGATCCAGCCATGCAGCCGCTCCGCCATCCCAGCCAAGTCGCGCCCGGCCAGCCGCCGGCCGGCACGGGTTTCAAGTGGCCGGTGTTCGCCGGGCGGACGGCACGCTATGCGCTCGAATGGGGCGTCGGCCTGTCGCTGGCCCTGCACGCGCTCCTGCTGTCGGTCCACTTCGTCATGCCCGATCCGGACAAGCTGATGCGTCGCGACAAAGGTCTCGAAGTGGTGCTGGTCAACGCCCGCCACGCCCAACGGCCGGACACTGCCGACATCCTCGCCCAGACCAACCTCGACGCCGGCGGCAACACCGAGCAGAAATCCCGCCCGGCCACTCCGCTGCCGCCCCAGGAACAAACCCGCGCCGGCGACAGCCTCGTCGAAGCCCAACGCCGCACCGCGGAACCCCAGGCCCAACAGGTCCAGGCCATGACCGCCAGACAGGGCAAGGCCGCCATTGCCGTCGATCCCCGACAGACCACGCCAAGCGAGGCGCCACGCGCCGCATCCGGCTACGACCTGCTCGACAGTTCCGCCGCGGTCGCGCGCATCGAAGCCCAGATCGACAAGGACCTGATGGACTACGCTTCGCGCCCGCGCAAGAAGTTCATCGGCGCCCGCGCCCACGAATACCGCTTCGCCCAGTATGCCGAAGACTGGCGTCAGAAAATCGAGCGGGTCGGCACCCTCAACTACCCCGAAGCCGCCCGCGGCAAGGTATACGGCAGCCTGCTGCTGTCGGTCACCATCCGTGCCGACGGCTCGGTCGATAACATCGAGATCCTGCGTTCGTCCGGCTACAAGGTGCTCGACGACGCCGCTCGCCGCATCGTCCAGCTCGCCGCCCCCTACGGCGCCTTTCCGCCGGATATCCGCAAGGACACCGACGTGATCGAAATCACCCGCACCTGGACCTTCACCAACGCAGACATTCTGCAGACCTCCGCCCGGAAGGAATAATCCCGATGGACCGCTACGCCGTGATCGGCAACCCGATTGCCCACAGCAAGTCGCCGCGCCTGCACAGCCTGTTCGCCGCCCAGACCGGCCAAAACCTGAGCTACGCAGCCCTACTCGCACCGCTGGACGGTTTCGCCGCCACCGTGGCGGCCTTCCGCGCCGCCGGCGGACGCGGCCTCAACGTCACCGTTCCCTTCAAGCTCGAAGCCTTCGACCTGGCCGATCGCCACACCCCGCGCGCCGCCGCAGCCGGCGCCGTGAACACCCTGGCCTTCGGGCCGGACGGCATCCTCGGCGACAACACCGACGGTGCCGGCATCCTGCGCGACATCACGGTCAACCTCCGCTGCCCGGTGGCCGGCAAACGGGTGCTGCTGCTCGGCGCAGGGGGCGCCGCCCGGGGCACCGTCCTGCCGCTGCTGGAAGCCCGCCCGGCGAGCCTCGTCATCGCCAACCGCACCGCCGCCCGAGCCGCCGATCTGGCCGACGAATTCACCTCCGCCGGCGCCATCCGTCCGGAAGGCTGCGGCTTCATCCAGCTCGGCGGCCGGCGCTTCGACATCGTCATCAACGCCACCAGTGCCAGCCTGTCCGACGCCGCCCCCGACCTGCCCGCCGGCCTCTACGCGCCGGACAGCCTGGCCTACGACATGATGTACGGCAAGGGCGACACAGCGTTCATGGTCGCCGCCCGCCAGCAAGGCGCCAGACTCGTCGCCGACGGCCTCGGGATGCTCGTCGAACAGGCCGCCGAGAGCTTCCTGCTATGGCGTGGCGTGCGCCCCGACACGGCGCCGGTGCTCGCCGAACTGCGCGCCGCCCTCTGAACCAGCGCCAATGAAAACGCTCTGGCGCTGGACGCGACGCGCCCTACTCGCCCTGGTACTGGCCTTCGTCGCCTATCAGCTGTGGTTGCTCGGCCACGTGCTGTGGTGGAAGTGGATGCCGCCGTCCGAAACCAGCTTCATGAGCCTGCGCCTTTCCGAACTCAACGAGAAAAAACCCGATACCGAACTGCACTATCGCTGGGTTCCCTACGAGCAAATCTCGGTACACCTCAAGCGGGCAGTGATCGCCGCCGAGGACGACAAGTTTGTAGACCACGAAGGCTTCGACTGGGAAGGCATCCAGAAAGCCATCGAGAAGAACCAGAAAAAAGGCAAGGCCGTCGCCGGCGGCTCGACGATCAGCCAGCAACTCGCCAAGAACCTCTTCCTCTCGCCGGCCCGCAGCTATTTCCGCAAAGCCGAAGAAGCCATCATCACGGTGATGATCGAAACCCTGTGGGACAAGCGGCGCATCCTCGAGGTGTATCTCAACGTCGTCGAATGGGGCAACGGCATCTTCGGCTGCGAAGCGGCAGCCCAGCGCTACTATCGCGTTTCCGCCTCGCGTCTGACGCCCCCCCAGGCCGCCCGGCTGGCAGTGATGCTGCCCAATCCGCGCAAGTACGAAACCAACTTCGGCCCCCGTCTGGCCGCCCACGCCGCGCGCATCCAGAGCCGCATGCAGTATTCCGATCTACCCTGAAAAGCGTTAGCTTTCAGGCACTCGACCACACATTGCAGGGCTTCAGCCCCTGCCCGACGGAAGCCCCTTCGGGTAGAATGCCCTGCTTTTCCCAAACGCGCCTCCCCGATGCAATTCGCCGGATTCACCTTGCGAAACAACCTGTTCGTCGCCCCCATGGCTGGCGTGACGGATCGCCCTTTCCGCCAACTTTGCAAAAAGATGGGGGCGGGGCTCGCCGTGTCCGAGATGGTCACCTCCAATTCCCTGCTCTACGGCAGCGCCAAAACCCAGCGCCGCGCCAACCACGACGGGGAAACCGATCCGATTTCCGTGCAGATCGCCGGAGCCGATCCGGCCATGATGGCCGAAGCCGCCCGCCACAACATCGACCGCGGCGCCCAGATCATTGACATCAACATGGGCTGCCCGGCCAAGAAAGTCTGCAACGTCATGGCCGGATCGGCGCTGATGCAGGACGAACCCCTGGTCGCCCGCATCCTCGAAGCCGTCGTCGGCGCAGCCGGCAACATCCCGGTCACGCTCAAATTCCGCACCGGCTGGAACACCGCCAATAAAAACGCGCCAATGATCGCGCGCATCGCCGAAGAATCGGGCATCCAGCTCATTGCAATCCACGGCCGCACCCGCGCCTGCCAATACACCGGTCACGCCGAATACGACACCATCGCCGACGTCAAAACCCGCGTGCGCATTCCACTGATCGCCAACGGCGACATCACCACGCCGCAAAAAGCCAAGTTCGTACTCGACTACACCGGCGCCGACGGCGTGATGATCGGCCGCGCCGCCCAGGGCCGGCCGTGGATCTTCCGCGAAATCGAGCACTTCCTCAAAACCGGCGAAGAACTGCCGCCGCCCCTCGTTTCCGAAATCCTCCAGGTTTGCAAGGATCACCTTGCCGACCTCTACGGTTTCTACGGCGAAGACACCGGCGTCAAGATCGCCCGCAAACACATCAGCTGGTACACCCGGGGGCTCGTCGGATCGGCACAGTTCCGCCGCATCATGAACACCCTGCCCACCGTACAAGAACAGATTGCCGCCA
>CALMXT010000265.1 GCA_937871125.1 uncultured Zoogloea sp.
GGCTGTGCCTCCGAGCAGACGGATAACCTCGGGACTCCGTTTCAAACGCGACCATCCATCCAAGCCCGGCCAAGCGCCGCGTTTTTGCTTGTTTTGCTCGTTGAGGTAGGACGACGCAAAACTGCTCAGTCCTTCCTCTCCGTGCAGCTCAGACATAACGGCGCGGATGTCGCGCATAACGTCTGCATGGCGTTTGCCAGTCAGCTCCGCAATCTCGCGGCTGGTCATGGTCTGTTGCTGGCGATGGGGCGACGTATCCTCAAAACTGAGGACACCATCTTCGCCGTGCTGGTCGGTAAAGCTGGTGGCAACCAAGTTGGTTGCTCCATCTACCAATTTGGTTGATGGGCGAGGTGGGGCCGGCGAAGGTGCCCCCAGGTCGAACTTGAAACTGCGGGAAATAGCGTAGTTTCCCCGACCCTGCGGGGTTCATCGAAGGGGGTGGTGAAACGCCACCACCTTGCCGGCGGCTTTCGATACGTGCCTGATGGCGTTGGATGCCTCGCGCCTCTCTCACAAAGCCGACTGCTGGTAGGTTTTGAATGGCGTCGAGCATGGCCACGCCGCCTGCCGCGAGTCAGGCCCGATGTTCAGAGATGCTAAGGTTTGGGCTGTCGCCGCAGGGGTTCCCGGAGCTGGGAATATTCCGATTTCAAACCGGAGTATTCAGCACGCCGTCGAAGGCTCCGTTTTAAACGTGGGCTTGGAAGGCGATAGCCAGCACCGCAATGTGAGGCCGTGCAATGCACGAGTACGCAGTCGGGTACGCACACAAGTCACGTGCGCATCAGACATCAGGCCCGCATCCTCTGCTGGCGCTTACAAGGTGCTTACATTGACCCAGAAAGCAAAAGGCCAGCCCTCGTGAGGCTGGCCTAAGTGCTTGATGCGATTGGTGGGCCGTGAGGGACTTGAACCCCCGACCAAGCGATTATGAGTCGCCTGCTCTAACCGACTGAGCTAACGGCCCTGAAACAGGATTCGGGCCGCGGAGGGCGGCCCGGGGTGAGGGCTTAGGCTTCGTTGTCGAGGAAGCTGCGCAGGCGCTCGGAGCGGCTCGGGTGGCGCAGCTTGCGCAGTGCCTTGGCTTCGATCTGGCGAATCCGTTCGCGGGTGACGTCGAACTGCTTGCCGACTTCTTCCAGGGTGTGGTCGGTATTCATTTCGATGCCGAAACGCATGCGCAGCACCTTGGCTTCCCGCGGAGTCAGCGAGTCGAGCACTTCCTTGGTGGCGTCGCGCAGGCTGGAGTATAGCGCCGCTTCGGCCGGAGCCAGAGTGGCGTTATCCTCGATGAAATCGCCCAGATGGGAGTCGTCGTCGTCGCCGATCGGCGTTTCCATGGAGATCGGCTCTTTGGAGATTTTGAGGATCTTGCGGATCTTCTCCTCGGGCATTTCCATCTTTTCGGCCAGGGTTGCGGGGTCGGGCTCGTTGCCGGTTTCCTGCAGGATCTGGCGGCTGATCCGGTTCATCTTGTTGATCGTTTCGATCATGTGCACCGGAATACGGATGGTGCGGGCCTGGTCGGCGATGGAGCGTGTGATGGCCTGACGGATCCACCAGGTGGCGTAGGTGGAGAACTTGTAGCCGCGGCGGTATTCGAATTTATCCACGGCTTTCATCAGGCCGATGTTGCCTTCCTGGATCAGATCGAGGAATTGCAGGCCGCGATTGGTGTACTTCTTGGCAATCGAGATCACGAGGCGCAGGTTGGCCTCGGTCATTTCGCGTTTGGCGCGGCGGGCTTTGGCTTCGCCGGTGGACATTTGCTTGTTGATGTCCTTGAGTTCCTTCAGCGGAATGCCGATGCGGCTTTGCAGGTCGATGAGCTTTTGCTGCTCTTCGAGCACCGCGGGCTGCATGCGCATCAGGACCGGGGCGTTCTTGGGGCCGGCCGCGATCTCGGCCTTCAGCCAGTCCAGGTCGGTTTCGTGGCCAGGGAAGCTCTTGATGAAGTGGGGGCGCGGCATGCCGGCCTTGTCGACGCAGAGGCTGAGGATCTTGCGTTCGTGGGAGCGGGCCTGGTCAACCATATGACGCACGGCGTCGCAGAGGCGCTCGGTGGTGCGGGCGGTGAAGCGGATGTTCATCAGCTCGGCGGAGACCTGCTCCTGGAGCTTGATGTAGGCCTTGTCCTGGTAGCCCTTTTTCTGGAGGGCGGTGGCCATCTTTTCGTAGAGGCTGCGCAGGTTGGCGAAGCGTTCGAGGGCTTCGGCCTTCATCTTGATCAGGGAGGCGGATTGGGCGCCGGTGCCGTCGGCGTCCACTTCGTCTTCCTCTTCCTCGGCGTCGTCGACTTCGAGTTCCTCGCTCTCGGCGAGGGCTTCGATGTCTTCGACGGCGTTCGGGTCGATCAGGCCGTCGATCAGCTCGTCGATGCGCATCTCTTCGCGGCCGATCTTGTCGGCGGCTTCGAGGATGTCGGCAATCGTCGTCGGGCAGGCGGAAATCGCCTGGATCATGTGCTTGAGACCTTCCTCGATGCGCTTGGCGATTTCGATTTCGCCTTCGCGGGTGAGGAGCTCGACGGT
>CALMXT010000266.1 GCA_937871125.1 uncultured Zoogloea sp.
CGCCGCGGATCGAACCAAGAAAAATGCCGAAGCTAATTCGTGTGGGTGGAATGGGGGCGGCCCCGTGGGCCCCGTTAACTGCTTCCCGCCCGCTTCCTGATGCTCTCCACGTAGGCCAGTCCGTCCAGGGGGGCTTTGTCGCGCTGGGCGCGCCAGATGGTTTCGCCGAGGCATTCGAGCACGTCGTGCAGGGCGGCGTGGCGGTCGCCGCGCTTGGCTTGGCATTGTTCGAAGGCTTCGCGGATGCCGGGAGGCTGGTTGATGGAGAGCTGCTCCTCGACGGCAAGGTGCAGCGAGAGATGCAGGAAGGGATTGATCTGCCCGTCTTCGGGGCTGAACTCCTTGTGGATGCCGTCCGGATCGTCGATCAGCGGGTGGTATTCCGGGTGGTGGGCAACGAGGTCGGCAGCGATGATTTCGAGCTGGGTCTGGACTTCGCGGTTCTTGTACTTGCGCCAGGATTCGACGAAGAACTTGCGGGATTGGTCTCGGGATGGATCGAACATGATGATTTCAGGCGGTCTTGTCGCGGTTGAGGCAGAGGTCGCGGATGATGCATTCGCCGCACTTCGGTTTGCGGGCGGTGCATATGTAGCGACCGTGAAGGATGAGCCAGTGGTGGGCGTCCCGGAGATATTCCTTGGGGATGCGGCGCAGCAGGCGTTTTTCGACTTCGAGGACGTCCTTGCCGGGGGCGAGACCGGTGCGGTTGGCCAGTCGGAAGATGTGGGTGTCCACGGCCATCGTCGGTTCGCCGAAGATGGTGTTGAGGACGACGTTGGCGGTCTTGCGGCCGACGCCGGGCAGCGCTTCGAGGGCGTCCCGGTCGTTGGGAACCTGCCCGCCGTGGCGTTCCAGCAATTGGCGGCACAGGAGGTAGGTGTTTTTGGCTTTGTTGCGGAACAGGCCGATGCTCTTGATCTGCTCCGCGATCCCCGCTTCGCCGAGATCGGCCATGGCTTCGGGGGTCGGGGCGAGAGCGAAGAGCCTGCGGGTGACGATATTGACGCTTTTGTCGGTGGCCTGGGCCGAGAGCACGACGGCCACCAGCAACTGGAAGGGCGACGCGTATTCGAGTTCGGTGGTGGGGTGCGGATTGGCTTCGCGCAGACGGCGGAAGGCTTCGGCCACGGCGGCCAGACGCATGTCGGGCATGGTGGATGGCGTCCGGGTTCAGGCGCGGGCCGGCGTGTCGGCAACGGACGGCGGATTCCTCCGGGCGCGCGCCGCTTTGCGGGCTTCCAGCCAATTGCGGCCGGCGATCAGGCAGCCGAGGGTGAAGAAGGCGCCTGGGGGCAGGACGGCGACCAGAAAGCCGGGATAGGCATCGCCGAAAACGCTGATGGCCTGGGCGCCGGGGATGAGCATGTCGATGCCGGACAGCAGGGTGCCGCTGCCGACGAGTTCGCGAACGGCGCCAAGCACGGCGAGCACCAGGGTGAGGCCGATGCCCATTGCGATGCCGTCGACGATCGAGCTGTCGGGTTCGTTTTTGGCGGCGAAGGCTTCGACCCGGGCTAGCACGATGCAGTTGGTGACGATCAGCGGGATGAAGATGCCGAGCACGAGGTAGAGCTCGTGAAGGTAGGCGTTGAAGGCGAGGTCGACCACGGTTGTGAGCGCGGCAATGATCAGGATGAAGACGGGGATGCGGATTTCGTAGGGGATGAAATTGCGCAGTGCGGCAATCACCAGATTGGACATGGCCATCACCAGGATGGTGGCCAGACCGAGGCTGACCGCATTGACGATGCTGGTGCTGACGGCGAGGATGGGACACAGGCCGAGGATCTGCACAACCCCGGTGTTCTGCTTCCAGATGCCGTTCCAGGCGATCTCGCGATAGGCTTGAAAATCCATGGCGGGCTCCGCTCAGGGCTTGCTGCCGCTGGGGGCGGCGAACAGGCGGTTGTGGTTGGCGGCGGCGTAGCGCGCGGCACGGGCCACGGCATTGGTCACCGCGCGGGCGCTGATGGTGGCGCCGGTGTGGTAGGCGATCTGGCCGCCGTCCTTGATGACTTTGCAGCCGGGGATGTCGGCGGCCTTGAGTTCGGCGAACTGGGCGATCCAGGGCGATTTCTTGTTCTTGTCTTTCTTCGGGTCGATGTAGTCGCCGAGGCCGGGGGTTTCCCGGTGAGTGACCGCGCGCACGCCGGATACGCCGCCGTCGGCGCGTATGGCGACGATCAGTTCGATGCGTCCGCTGTAGCCGTCGGGGGCGGTGGTTTCGATGAGCAGGGCCGCGGGCCGGCCGCCTTTGCGGGCGCGATAGATGCGGCCGCCTTCGTCGAGGCCGAGTTCGCGGGTTGGGCCCAGGGTGACGAAATCGTCGAGGAGCAGGTTGTCGTAGCTTGAGGCGGGCAGCACTTCGGAGATGAGTTTCATCTTCTCTTCGGTGGCCGAGGCGTCGATCCGGGCTTTGGTGGCGCTGAAGGTAAAGGCCATGATCGCGGTGAACACCGCGGTGAAAGCCACCATGACGGAGCCGGTGCGGACGGAGAGACCGAGGGCGGTGGGTTCGCTCATGTTCGTTCTTTCGCCGGGACGATATCGGCGCGACGGAATCCGTGCTCGGGCAGCGCTGTAGATTTATTCACCGGTGGTCAATCCTTTTTGTGGCCGAAGACCGGCGCCTGAGTGTTCATGTCGATCAGCGGCACGAGGATGTTCATCAGTAGCGTGGCGAAGGCAACGCCGTCGGGGAAGGCTCCGAAAGCGCGGATCGTGTAGGTGAAGATGGCCGCTCCGGCGGCGAACAGCAGCTTGCCACGCGGTGTGGTGGCGCCCGAAACCGGATCGGTGAGAATGAAGAAGGCGCCGAGCATCGCGCCGCCGGAGGCGAGGTGAAACAGCGGCGAGGCATAGATGTCGGGCCGCACGCCCCACAACAAAAAGGCGCAAACGAAGAGTGCGGCGCAGAAGGCCAGCGGGATGTGCCAGGTGATGATGCGGCGCTGAATCAGCCACAGTCCGCCGAGAAGATAGCCGAAGGCGATCCATTCGCTGCCCTTGCCGCCGAGCAGACCGAAGGCCGGGCCGTCCATCAGGTGACTGGTGCGCAGACCGTGGAGCGGGGAGTCGGGGTTGGCGGCGCTGCGGAGGGCCGTGCGGAGGGCGTCCAGCGGGGTTGCGCCGGTAATCGCATCCACTTGGCGCAGACCGCCGAAAATAAGATCGAGCTGGACTTTGAAGTCGAGTTGGCCGGCGGCGGGCCATTGGGACATCAGCGCCGGATAGGCGACGATCATCAGGCAGAAGGCCGCCATCGCGGGATTGAACGGGTTCTGGCCGAGGCCGCCGTAGAGCTGCTTGACCACCACGATGGCGAGCAAGGTGCCGGTGACGGTGAGCCACCACGGCGCGATGGGCGGAAAGGTCAGGGCAATCAGCCAGGCGGTGACGACGGCCGACAGATCGGTCAGGAAAAGCGCTTTGGGCTTGCCGCGGATCGCCAGCATGGCCGCTTCGCCGGCAAGGGCCGCCGCCGAAGCGAGGGCGATCTGGACCAGGATGCCGGCGCCGAAGAACCAGACGTAGGCGACGATGCCGGGCACGAGGGCGAGCAGCACCTGGAACATGACGCTCCGGACGCTGACCGGCTTGCGGACGAAGGGGGAGTTGATCATCGGTATGGGCGAGCTCAGGCGTCCGGGGCGGTGGGGTTGTCGACTTTGGGCGCCAGGGCGCCCCGGCGGGCCTCGATGGCGGCGATGTCGGCTTCGACCTCGGGTGCCAGCCGCTCGGTATTCTTAGGGGCGATCTGGGCCTTTTGCTGGCGGGCCTTTTCCATTGCGGCCTCGATCAAGGCGCGCTTGGCGTCGTCGGCCGACGATTTTGGCTTGGCCGCTGCGCTTTCGCCGTCGGCGGCGGGCATGGCCTTTTCGCGGGTGGCGGCGGCTTTGGCGGCGAGCTTTTCGGCTTTCTCCTGCTTCTCGCGCTCCTGGCGGAGGTTCTTGAATTCGAAGCGGTCACGGGCGCTATCGGAGGCTTCCTTGTCGCGCTCGCGGGCCCAGATTTCGCTCTTCGAGAAGCGGAAGTAATCGACCAGCGGAATGTGGGACGGGCAGACGAAACTGCAGCAGCCGCATTCGATGCAGTCGAAAAGGTGATATTCCTGGGCCTTGCCGAAGTTCTTGGAGCGCGAGAACCAGTACATCTCGAACGGGGCGAGGTCGGCCGGGCAGGCCTTGGCGCATTCGCCGCAGCGGATGCAGGGCATTTCGGGCGGCGGCGGCGGGAAAAGGGCGGGGCTGCCGACCAGCACGCAGTTGGTGGCCTTGACGACGGGCACGTCGAAACTGGGCATGCGCACACCCATCATCGGGCCGCCCATGATGTAGCGGTCGGTGTCGGGGCG
>CALMXT010000267.1 GCA_937871125.1 uncultured Zoogloea sp.
GAATTTCCTGCACTTCACGGCGAACGGTCTTTTTTGCGTCGAAATGCATCTGTTCGGCCATAAAATGAGCATGTTTGCATCCGAACGGCTTCATTTTTTGGTGAACTGCTTCAGTTCGGGGCTGGAATGCTTTATTTCATGCGTGAAATGCTTTCTTTCGCGCATGAAAGTCTTTATTTCGCTTGCGAAAGGTCTTCTTTCAAGCACGAAATCCTTTATTTCACTCGCGAAAGGTCTTATTTCGAATGCGAAATGCTTTCTTTCGCCGACGAAAGGTCTTCTTTCGTCCATGAAAGTCTTTCTTTCACTCGCGAAAGGTCTTCTTTCAGGCGTGAAAGTCTTTCTTTCGTCGGCGAAAGGCTTTATTTCGGGCGTGAAAGGCTTTCTTTCGGCGGTGGAATAAAGCATTCCGTGCGCGAAAGGTCTCTTCGCGGCGGTGAAATGCTTTATCGCCGCGCCGTATGGTTTCCTTCGCGGTGCGAAAGTCTTCTTCCCGACGGGCTACCGGCTTCGGGCGGGCCACCGTCGGTATCGACGGGCGTAGAAAAGCCCGACGCCTGTTGCGATCTCTTTGTCGGCCTTGCGGCGACGATGTTGCGGAGATGGCGTGAGGGGTCGGGCTTGTCGGTGCGTTGTTTCGGCGGGGCGTAAAAGCCGCTTGCTCAGGTGGAGCGCTTTTTCCAGTTGGCGCGGCAGGTTTCCTGCAGGTAGTTCTCGATCAGGGCGGTATCGTCGTTTTCGAGTTGCACGCGGGCTTCGGGGCCGAGGTCTTCTTCCCACATGCGGCGGATGTCGGCTTGATATTCGAAGGGGACGACGTTTTCGATGAAGTGGGCGATGGCCTGTTCGTTGAAGCCGGATTGCTTGAAGTTGGCCCTGATCTGCGCGACGTCTTTCTTTTTGAGGATTTTGGCCGGTTCGAGGCCGGTTGCGACCATCAGCAGGACGCCGCATTGCACGTCGGTGTGATCGCCGGCGCGGCCGGTGATCCTTTGCCATTCTTCGGCGCGGGCTTTGTCGTGGTGGGTGATTTCGCCCACCGAATTGGTATCGAAGAAGAACAGGCCGGAGAAGCGGTCCTGGTTGCGATAGATTTCGGTGGCGGAGATTTCCCGGACGATGGGCAGCACTTCGTCGAGGAAGCGTTGGCATTCCTTGGCCATCAGACTGCGCATGGGGGGCGTGGCTTCGGTCAGCCATTCTTCGAGCTTGGGGAAGCTGCTGCCGCGCTTGTTGCGGGCGGCTTCGTGGAGCTTCATGAAGCGTTCGACGCTGAAGAATCCGCCCGGCTTGCGTTCGGTGAAGAGGATGAGCAGGGCGCTGTTGATGACGGATTCGCAGAACACGTGCCATTCGATGGCGTCTTCGTGGGCGACGCCGAATTTGCCGGCCAGCCAGTAGGTGAGATCGATGTAGTGCTGGTTTTTTTCGCGGGCGAGGCGTTCGACAAGGTAGCGTGCGTAGGTGATCGGCTTGTCGGCGGTGCAGGCGTCGAGAAAATCCTTTTCGCTTTCGCGGAATATCTCCGGGGCGGCGAGGAGTCTTTCGGTGGGCAGGATGTGGAGCTTGCGCAGGCGATCCGCGCCGGCTTTGGAGAGGGCCAGGAGGGTTTTGTCCCTTAGCAACCGGGCGGCGGCGTCGAGCACGCCGCCGGCTTCGGCTTCGAGGGCGAGGCCGACCAGGGTGACCAGCCGGGTGCGGGCGGCTTCGAGTTCGGGGCGGAGGTTGGCGGTGCCGAAGTAGGCGGCCAGTTGCACGATGCCCTTGGCGCCTTCGCGCCGGATGGCGTCGAGCCGCAGGGCGTCGACGTAGCCTTCCTTGACTGCGTGACGCAGCACCCGTTCGAAGTAGGGGCTGGCGTCGACTGTTGCAATGGCGGTATCGCTGGACATCGTGTGCGTTGCGCGCGGCCGCGGTGGCCGTGCGCTTTCTCCCTTGGTCAGATGGCGGATTCCTCGTCTTCGTCGAGCTTGGGGATGCCCGGTTCGGACGATTCGGCGATGGGCATTTTGGCGGCTTCGGCGGCGCGGTGGAGGCGATCCTGGATTTCGATGACGAGCAGCTCGAAGGTGTCGGAGAACTCGTGGCGCAGCACCCAGGCGGTTTCCATCCAGTCGGCGTCGGCGACTTCGGAGCGGGACATGCGGACACGCACCATTTCGATGGCGTCGCCGATTTCGAGGCCTTGGTCGAGTTCGTCGACGCGTTCGGAATCCCAGGTGATGGCCGATTTGGGAGCGAAGGCTTTTTCGAGGTCGACTTCGGCTTCGAAGACGCCGTGATAGGCGAGGGCGAGCAGGGAGTCGTAGTGGTCGATGAAGTAATCGGCCAGGAGGCGCACGCCTTCGTCGTGTTCGGCGAGGCAGTCGAGCACTTCGGAGCAGGCGCCGGGGCTGCGGTGCATGACCGCGTTCATGGTGTTGCGCAGACGCGGCACGTATTTTTCGATGGGCTCGCCGTATTGGCGCTCGAGAACGATGGCGCGGACGAATTGGTCGGGGCTGACGACGAGATTGACGATGGATTCCTTGCTGGCGTCGTATTCGCGCATGACGGCAAGAACATCTTTGGGGGCCATTTCGTCGAGCACTTCGACCAGGGCGTGGTCGCCTTCCTTTTCGGCGAGGACGACCAGGTTGGCTTCGGCTTCGGAGATTTCGCCGGCGAGGATGAGTTCGCGGGTTTGTTTGATGACGAGCTGAGTCATGAAAAACCTTTCTTAACGGTCGACGGCATCGAACCCTTGTTCGGACATCCATTCTTCCCCGGCGTCGCCCAGGTCTTCGGAGGAGTCTTCGTCTTCTTCCGCTTCGGCTTCGGGCGCGGCGCGGGCCGTCAGGCCGCTGCCGAGCAGGTATTCAAGCACGGCGGCGGTGACGAGAAAGTCTTCGCCGCCGGCTTTTTGCCGGCAGAGGTTGATCAGCGGGTGGGCCCAGGCGGCGATGTCGATGGATTCTTCGAGTTCGGCCCAGGCGGGAAAGCCGTCGCCGCCGGGTTCGCTTTGGGAGGCGTCGTAAAGGAGGCGGCTTTTGCCGAAGCCGAAGGCGCCGTGAAAGGCGGGGGCCACCATTTCGGGCGCGGTGTCGATCATGGCGAGGAGGAAGGAGAATTCCTTGTGTTTGTCGCGCACGCGGCGCTGGAGCACGTCCTTGCCTTCGGAGTCGGAGCGCAGGTCGTCGATTTCGCTGCTGTAGCGCTCGAAAATGTCTTCAAAGTAAAACGAGGTCAAGAAATTACCTTTTCTATATAGGAGGCCCACAGGGAGCTGGCCTCTTGCAAGGGATCGTCGATCAGGTTGCGCTGGCGCTGCAGGTCGTAGTCGCGCCGCTTGGCGTCGTCGGCGAGCAGGTCGTAGGCGGCCTGGATGCCGCGAAAGCGGTCTGCAGCGCCGGGGTCGGGGTTGCGGTCCGGGTGATAGAGGCGCGCGGCCTTGCGGTAGGCCGATTTGATGGTTTCGGCACTGGCGCTGGGCGCCACGCCCAGGGTTTCGTAGGGATCGCGCATGGTTTCTCGGTTCCCGTGGGAGCTGGCCGGTGGGTCAGCTGCCGATGCCGAGCCGTTCGCAGATGGCGATGGTCGGGGCGGCTTGGTTCATGCTGTAGAAGTGCAGGCCGGGGGCGCCGGCGGCAATGAGCTTTTCGCACAGTTCGCTGACGACGTCGAGCCCAAAGGCCTTGATGGAGTCGGAATCGTCGCCGAAGGCTTCGAACTTGCGGCGCATCCAGCGGGGAATCTCGGCGCCGCAGGCATCGGAGAAGCGGGCCAGCTTGGAGAAGGAGACGATGGGCATGATGCCGGGCACGATCGGCACATTCACATCGAGGGCGGCGCATTCGTCGCGAAAATGCAGGTAGGCGTCGAGGTTGTAGAAGTATTGGGTGATGGCCGAGTTTGCGCCGGCGTCGACCTTGCGCTTGAAGGCGAGTAGGTCGTCGCGGGGGCTTTTGGCCTGGGGATGGTATTCGGGATAGGCGGCGACTTCGATGTGGAAGTGGTCGCCGGTCTCAATGCGGATGAATTCCACCAGTTCGTTGGCGTAGCGCAGTTCGCCGGCAAAGCCGACGCCGGAGGGCAGATCGCCGCGCAGCGCGACGATGCGGCGGATGCCGGCGGCCTGGTAGCGTTGCAGGATCTCGCGGATGTGGGCGCGGGTCGATCCGATGCACGACAGGTGGGGCGCGGCCTGATGGCCTTCCTGCTGGATCTCGAAAACGGCCTCGAAGGTGCGTTCCTGGGTGGTGCCGCCTGCGCCGAAGGTGACCGAGAAGAACTCGGGCTTGAGCCGGGCGAGCTTCTGGCGCACCGCGCGCAGCTTGTCCGCGCCCTCGGCGGTCTGGGGCGGGAAGAACTCGATGCT
>CALMXT010000268.1 GCA_937871125.1 uncultured Zoogloea sp.
GCAGTCGTACTTGCGGTTGCAGTAGTTGCACTGGATGTTGCAGGCCGGCGCCACCGCCACGTGCATGCGGGCATAGTGGTGATGGGCCTCTTCGGAATAACAGGGGTGGTTCTTCACCTTCTCCCAGATTTCCGCCGGCATGTCTTGGGGCCCGTCCGACGAACCGCAGCTGGACTTGCCGGAACTGCCCGTGGTGGAACATCCGGACGCAGTGCTGGCGGCGGGTGCGGCCAGCGCGGTGCGATTGGCTTTCAGGTCGCCAAGGCTGATGTAGGCGCTTTGCATGGGGGCGGCTCCTTGTCTCTGTTCGGGGGCATGTTTGCGTCGTTTGAGAGACAAATAGCCAGTTCCATGCCAGGTCGAATTTCCCTTTCAGATCATCGGCTTGAAAACTTTTCGGGATATCCGCCGAATGTCGCGGTCGTCACAAAGCCTGCGACCGCGCCGGGCGGCGTGTCGGGCTTGCGACAAAAAGGACAAGGGGAGGAGGAATCCGCCAGCGGCCGCGGGCGCGGCCGTGTCGCAGGGCGCAAAGCTAGCCGATCAGCGCGACCGACTTGATCTGCGCCACCACCGGCATGCCTTCGGCAAGACCGAGCTGGTCTTTGGAGAGGCGCGTGATGCGGGCCAGCAGCGGGGTGCCGGCAACGTCGAGGCGAACCAGACAGTGGGCCGGGTGCGCGGCGGCGGCAAAGCCGCAGATGCGCGCCGGAAGACGATTGACGATGCTGGTGCGGTCGTGGGTGGCGAGGGCGATGCTCACGTCGCGGGCCTGAATCTTGAGGCGGGCCCGGGTGCCGACGGCCAGAGCCTTCCTGGTCACCTGGATGCTGCCGCCGGAAAAATCGAGGCGGGTCAGTTGGTAGGCGTCGTCGTGGGCGGCAACGGTGGTGTCGACGCGCACCGCCGCTTCCTCGTCCAGCGCCGGCGGCAGGTCGACCCGGGCCAGCAGCTCGGCGCAGGATCCGCTGGCCAGCACGCGGCCCTGCTCCAGCAGCACCAGATGGTCGGCCAGACGCAGGACTTCGTCCATCGCGTGGCTGACGTAAAGCACCGGAATCGCCAGTTCGTCGTGGAGGCGTTCGAGGTAGGGCAGGATTTCCTGCTTGCGCCGGGCGTCCAGCGCCGCCAGCGGCTCGTCCATCAGCAACAGGCGCGGGCTGGTGAGCAGCGCCCGGGCGATGGCGACGCGCTGCCGTTCGCCGCCGGAGAGGGTGGCCGTGCCCCGCGCCAGCAGATGACCGATGCCCAGCAGTTCCAGCGCCGCATCCCAGCCCACCCGGCGTTCGGCGGCGGGGATGCGTTTCAGGCCGAATTCCAGATTGGCGCGCACCGAAAGATGGGCGAACAGGCTGGCTTCCTGGAACACGTAACCCAGCGGCCGGCGGTGGGTCGGCAAGAAGAGCCGCCGGGCGTCGTCCTGCCAGCACTCGCCGTTCACCTCCACCCGCCCCGCCGCCCGCGCCAGCCCGGCGACGCAGCGCAGCAGCGTGGTCTTGCCCGAACCGGACGGGCCGAACAGCGCTGTCACGCCGCGGCCCGGCAGGGTCAGGTCGGCATCGAGGGTGAAATCCGCCAGCGGCAGGCGGGCGCGCACGCACAGTTCGTTCATTGCCCGGTCCCCAGCGTGTTGCGCACGCCGCCGAGCCGGTAAAGCCCCAGCAGCACGACAAAGGAGAACACCACCAGCCCGGCGGCCAGCCCGTGGGCCTGGGTATATTCGAGCCCTTCCACATGGTTGTAGATCTGCACCGACAGCACCTGCGTCTTGCCCGGAATGTTGCCGCCGATCATCAGCACCACCCCGAATTCGCCCACCGTATGGGCAAAACCGAGCAGCGCGGCGGTGATGAAGCCGGGCCGGGCGAGCGGCACGGCGACGCGGAAGAAACGCTCCCACGGCGAAGCGCGCAGGGTCGCGGCCACCTCCAGCGGACGCTCGCCGATGGCCGCGAAGGCGTTCTGGATCGGCTGCACGACAAAGGGCAGCGAGTAGAACACCGACGCCACCACCAGCCCCGGAAAGGTGAAGGGCAGCGCGCCGAGCCCGAGGGCGGCGGTGAGCTGCCCGACCGGCCCCTGCGGCCCGAGCGCCAGCAGCAGATAGAAGCCCAGCACCGTTGGCGGCAGCACGATGGGCAGCGCCACCAGGGCGCCGACCACGCTGCGCAGCTTCGAGCGGGTGCGCGCCAGCCACCAGGCGATGGGCGTTCCGACGACGAGCAGCAGCAGCGTGACGAGGCTTGCCAGTTTGAGGGTCAGCCAGATGGCCGACCAGTCGTCCGCCTTCAGTTCCATGAGTTACAGATCGTAGCCGTAGGATTTGATCACCGCCTTCGCGGCGTCGGATTTGAGATAGCCGGCCAGCGCCGCCACCGCCGCGCTGCCCTGGCCTTTTTCCAGCACCACCAGATCCTGGCGGATCGGGCTGTGATACTTCGAGGGCACGATCCAGTAAGAGCCGTCGATCAGCCGGCCATCCTTGTGGATCTGGGAATAGGCGATGAAACCCAACTCGGCGTTGCCCGAAACCACGAACTGCAGCGCCTGACTGATGCTCTCGGCAGTCACCAGCCGGCTCTGCAGCGCGCTGGACAAACCGAGAGCCTGCATGGTTTCGGTGGCGGCAAGGCCGTAGGGCGCCAGCTTCGGGTTGGCGATGGCGAGGTGCGCGAAGCTGCCGGTCTTGAGCACCTCGCCCTTGTCGTCCACATAGCCGGGCTTGGGCGACCACAGCACCAGTTTGCCGATCGCGTAGGTGAAGCGGCTGCTGGCCACGCCGTCGCCCTCCTTCACCAGCCGCGCCGGCGTTTCGTCGTCGGCGGCCAACAGCATCTGAAAGGGCGCGCCGGCTTTGATCTGGGCGTAGAACTTGCCCGTCGAGCCGAACACCAGCTGGGCCTTGTGGCCGGTGGCCTTTTCGAAATCGGCGGCGATCTTCTGCATCGGGGCGGAGAAATTGGCGGCCACGGCAACCGATACCTCGTCGGCCCGGACGCTCAGCGAACCGGTGGCGAGGACCGCAAAAACCAGGATGTGGCGGATGGAGGATTGCATGATGGAGCTCCGTTGAGGTTGATTCAGTCGAAAACGGCGAGGATCACGGACGTCGCCTGGAACACCGCGCAGGCCGCCGTGCCGACGGCCAGTTCGAGGGCGCCGATGCTGTCGTGGGTCACCATCGCGGTGAGATTGCGGCCTCCCGGCAGCGTGATCGTCACCTCCGAACTCACCGGGCCTTCGTGGATGCGGGTCACCTCGCCCCACAGATGGTTGCGGGCCGTGGTGCGCGCGGCCTGGTCGGTGACGATCAGCACCGAGGGCGCCTTCACGAAGGCATGCACTTCCTTGCCGATGGCCAGTTCGAGGTTCTCGGCACTGGCCCGGGTGATCACCGCCACGATTTCGTTGGCGTCGTCGAGGCGCACCCGCACTTCGAAGCTCACCTCGCCTTCGCGCAGGCCGCTGACGTGTCCGACAAACTGATTGCGGGCACTGGTGCGCATGGACATGCGCCGCAGCAGCGTCTGGAACTGGCGCACGTTCGTCTCGCCCCCTTCGCCGAGGCGCCGGGACAGGCGATCGATGGCTTCCTGGTATTCCTGCTCGACGGCCCGATACATGGCGATCAGGCGCCGGCCATAGTCGGTGAGATTCGTCCCGCCGCCGTTCCGGCCGCCGACCGAGCGTTCGACAAGCGGCGCTTCGGCCAGATTGTTCATCGCATCCACCGCATCCCAGGCCGCCTTGTAGGACAGAGGCACCGCCTTGGCGGCCTGGGAAATCGAGCCGTAACGCTCGATCGCCTCCAGCAGGCGAATACGCGTATCGCCGAGAAAATTCCCGAACTCCGTATCGACTGTCAGCTTTCCGACAAATTTGTGTTGAATCGGACGGCGATTTGTCATGGTCCTGCCTATATAAGCGTTTATATAACGTTTCGCAATGTAGCTCAGCAAATAGCGGGCCACAAATGCTGCGCTGCGTTATGGTGGCATCGGGGCAACGGAAGGGCGTAGAGTCGGGCCGTCGTCCGGGTTCGGACGGAACAAGCTCATTCGGAAAATCAATCAGGAGAAATCGGCATGAAGATCAGCGCACGCAACGTACTCGACGGCACGGTCAAAGCGGTCAAGCTTGGCGCGGTCAATTCCGAGGTGGACGTCGACCTCCCCGGCGGCCTGGGAATCGTCGCCACCGTCACCAACGACAGCGTCACCGAACTCGGCCTGACGGCCGGAAAACCCGTCAAGGTGCTCGTCAAAGCCTCGTCCGTGCTGGTGCTGGCCGATGGTTCCGGCATCCGGCTGTCGGCCCGCAACCGCCTCGAAGGCGTGGTTTCGGGGCTCACCGACGGCCCGGTGAGCGCCGCCGTGGCCATCGCCCTGCCCAACGGCACGACGGTTTTCGCCACCATCACCCACGAGGGCGCCGCGGCCCTCGGCCTCACGCCCGGCCTGCCGGTCGCAGCCATCTTCAAGGCCTCGGCGGTGATCCTCGGCGTCAGCGTCTGAGCGCAGCGGCGGCCGAGCGCCGCCGCCGCCCGCCAATCCGCCCCAAGGGAGACCGCACTGTCTCCCTTTTTCATTGGCGCAGCCTCCCGGCCGTGCCCCCGTTCTCGCCCCCATGCACCTCCAATTGCCGCCCTTGCGCCAGATCGGTGCGCGGCGGCGCGGGTCCGCCGCCGCACAGGCCGCCACCATCGCGGCATACGGCCGGATCGCGGCCTGGTTCGTTATTTGCTTTTTGAACTGCCGACACCTGCCCCCGCTGCCCACGCTGCTGCCGGTGTGGCGCGACTGTAGCAAGCCCGACCGTTTCATGTAGCAATAGCGACAAGACCAACAAAAAAGGACCCGTCTCATGCCACTGCTATCGTTATATAGAAATCTATATTTTGATATCCAGCCCGGCCATGCCCGCCGGCCCGCAACAGCCATTCGCTGGAGCGAGGATCTGCCCAAAAAATGGCAGTCGCAGGTCGTCGCACCGCTCTATTTCGATCACTATATCGAATACCAGATTGCCGCCGAACGCATCCTCGGATACGACGAGGACGACACGCCGTGTTTCTGCACTTTCAGCCACGTGCAGGCGGAAGCCGGTCCGGACCGCAGCACCTGGGCCGAATCGCTCAAGGCCTGGCGGATGCGGGACGGCCGCTGGCTGATCTATCGGGTGATCGTCCGCGGCGGACAGGTCAACCGGGGCCGCGGCTTTTACGTGCTGGGCAACGCCATGCCGCGATAGGCGAAACCCGGCGGCGGCATGCCGACAAACCCGACAAAGCCCACGTCGCAAACCCGCCACGGCGCTTTTCCGAGCCGCCCGCCAAATTCTCTAAGCCACTGTTTTTAAAATGAAATATTCGACTTCGACGCGTCTGGCGTGAAAACTGCATAGCAAAGGCATCCAAACCTTTTCTGGAGTTTCCGATGGATGCCCGAGTGTCGGCGAAAATCCAGTCCGTGTTCGAGGAACCGGCCTGCGATCACAACCAGAACAAGGACGAGAAGGCCCGCAAGAAGGGCTGCACCAAGCAGCTCTCGCCCGGCGCGGCAGCCGGCGGATGTGCCTTCGACGGCGCCAAGATCGCCCTCCAGCCCATCGCCGATGTGGCCCATCTGGTGCACGGCCCGATTGCCTGCGAAGGCAATTCCTGGGACAACCGCAACTCCTCCACCAGCGGCGCGCAGCTTTATCGCACCGGCTTCACCACCGACATCGGCGAGCTGGACGTGATCTACGGGGGCGAGAAACGCCTCTTCAAATCGATCCGCGAGATCATCGAAAAGTACGATCCGCCGGCCGTCTTCGTCTATCAGACCTGCGTCACCGCGCTGATCGGCGACGACATCGAGGCAGTGTGCAAGCGGGCCGCCGAGAAGTTCGGCAAGCCGGTGGTGCCGGTCAATGCGCCGGGCTTCGTCGGCCCCAAGAACCTCGGCAACAAGCTCGGCGCCGAAGCGCTGCTGGACTACGTGATTGGCACCGTCGAGCCCGAAGTCACCACCCCCTACGACATCAACATCATTGGCGAATACAACCTGGCTGGCGAGCTGTGGCAGGTGAAGCCGCTCCTCGACGCGCTGGGCATCCGCATCCTCTCCTGCATTTCCGGCGACGGGCGCTACAACGAAGTGGCCCAGAGCCACCGGGCGCGGGCGGCGATGATGGTGTGCTCCAAGTCGATGATCAACGTGGCCCGCAAGATGGAAGACCGCTACGGGATTCCCTACTTCGAAGGCTCCTTCTACGGCATCGAGGACATGAGCGACACCCTGCGCCAGCTGGCCCGCCTGCTGGTGGACCGGGGTGCGCCGGACGACCTGCTCGAGCGCACCGAAGCGCTGATCGCGGTGGAAGAGCGCCGCGCCTGGGAACGCATCGCCGCCTACCGTCCGCGTCTGGAAGGCAAGAAGGTGCTGCTGATCACCGGCGGCGTGAAGAGCTGGTCGGTGGTGGCGGCCCTGCAGGAAGCCGGCCTCGAAGTGGTCGGCACCAGCGTCAAGAAGTCGACCAAGGAAGACAAGGAGCGCATCAAGGAGATCATGGGCGAGGACGCCCACATGATCGACGACATGACGCCCCGCGAGATGTTCAAGATGCTCCGCGAGGCGCGCGCCGACATCATGCTCTCGGGCGGCCGCAGCCAGTTCGTGGCGCTCAAGGCCAAGATGCCGTGGCTCGACATCAACCAGGAACGCCATTACGCCTACGCCGGTTACGAAGGCATGGTCGACCTGGTGCGGGAAATCTCCAAAACCCTGTTCAACCCCATGTGGGAGCAGGTGCGGGCGCCCGCGCCGTGGGATGCACCCGCCGTCGAGGAGGCCTGCTGACATGGCCATCGTCCTCGAAAGCAAGAAAGCCTGCGCGGTCAATCCGCTCAAGATGAGCCAGCCGCTGGGCGCCTGCTACGCCTTCCTCGGCCTCCACAACACCATGCCGCTGATGCACGGCTCCCAGGGCTGCACGTCCTTCGGACTGGTGCTGCTGGTGCGCCACTTCAAGGAAGCGATCCCGATGCAGACCACCGCCATGAACGAGGTGAGCACCATCCTCGGCGGCATGGACAACATCGAAAAGGCCCTGCTCAACATCAAGAAGCGCGCCAACCCGTCGCTCATCGCCATCGCCTCCACCGGCCTCACCGAAACCAAGGGCGACGACGTGGATGGCTACCTGCGCCTGATCCGCGCCAAACACGGCGACGAGCTGGCCGGAACCGAAGTGGTGTACGTCTCCACGCCCGATTACGTGGGCGCCTTCGAAGACGGCTGGGCGGCGGCGGTGAAGGCGCTGGTCGAAGCCTTCGTCAAGCCGGTGTCCGCCCCGGTGGCCGGGCGCATCGGCGTGCTGCCGGGCGCCCACCTCACCCCGGCCGATCTGGAGGAAGTGCGCGAACTGATCGAAGCCTTCGGCCTCGACGCGGTGCTGGTGCCGGACCTCTCCCGCTCCCTCGACGGCCACATCCCCGAAGACTTCACCCCCACCACCCTGGGCGGCGCAACCATCGACGACATCCGCGGCCTGGCCGCCTGCGAACACGTGATTGCCATCGGCACCCAGATGCGCGGCGCCCTCGAAAGCCTGGAATCCGCCGCCGGCGTGCCCTGCACGCTGCTCGACCGGCTCACCGGCCTCACCGCCACCGACGCCCTGGTGACGCTGCTGATGCGCATTTCCGGCAAGCCGGCGCCGGCCCGCCTCAAGCGCCAGCGCGGCCAGCTCCTCGACGCCATGCTCGACGGGCATTTCCATCTGGGCGGCAAGCGGGTCGCCATCGGCGCCGAGCCGGACCTGCTGTTCGCGCTGGCCTCGCTGATCCACGAAATGGGCGGCGAAGTGGCCGCCGCCGTCACCACCACCCATTCGCCGGTGCTGACCGAGGTGCCCACCGCCGAAGTGCGGATCGGCGATCTGGAAGACCTCGAACAACTCGCCGCCGGCTGCGACCTGCTGCTGACCCACGCCCACGGCCGTCAGGCCGCCGAACGCCTGCAGATTCCGCTGTTCCGGGTCGGCATCCCCCAGTTCGACCGCATCGGCGCGGCCCACCAGCTGAGCGTCGGCTACCGCGGCACCCGCGACCTGATCTTCCAGCTCGCCAACACCTTCATCGCCCACCTCCACGCCCACACCCCCGGCGACTGGCCGCTGCCGGCCGAAGCCCTGGCCGCGGCGCAGGGCGTGCCCGCCGGAGGCTGCAGCAGTTGCAGCGCCCCGACCGAAAAAGTCGTTTCCATCATTCCCGCCTGAGGAGCCCATCATGAAAATCGCATTCGCCACCCAGGACAAGGAGCGCGTCGATGCGCACTTCGGCTGGGCCAAATACATCGCCATCTACGAGATCGATGCCAACGGCTACCGCTACCTGGAAACCCACGACTTCGGCGAAGAAATGGCCGAAGACGGCAACGAAGACAAGCTGGCGCCCAAGCTGGACGCCATCAAGGACGTCGCCATCGTCTACGTGGCCGCCATCGGCGGCTCGGCGGCGGCCCGCGTCGTCGCCACCAAGATCCACCCGGTCAAAGTGGCCGGGCCGGAACCCATTCTCGACATCCTCGACAAGCTCCAGGACGTGCTCAAGGGCACCCCGCCGCCCTGGCTGCGCAAAGCCCTGATCAAGGGTGAGGAACGCAAATTCGACTTTGAAGAAGAGGCCTGAAAAATGACTGAACTCGCCGAAGCCCCCGCCGACGTGATGCAAGACCCGTTCATCCGCGAACTCGTCAAACAATGGCGTGCCCAGGACACCCACGGCACCTGGGAGGGCAAGTCCGACGCCACCCTCCTCGACCCTTACGTGCTCACCCCCGAGAAACGCAAGGACTTGCCGATGATGGCCGACCCCGACCCCGAAACCCTGTGGCGGATGGAACTCTTCTACAACGCCATCGCCCTCTCCATCGAGCGCGAAACGAAGGTCATGGTCAGCCCCATGCTCAAGATGCACCACGAAGGCTTCGGCCGCCAGGTGCTCATCGCCGG
>CALMXT010000269.1 GCA_937871125.1 uncultured Zoogloea sp.
AGGCTGGGAAAATCCTCTTCGGGCAGAATCCATTCCATCTCGCGGATCGGGCGGCCGGCCTTTTCGGCGCTGCGGACGATCTGGTCGGCCCAGGCCTGGCGATCGACTTCGGCAACATTGTTGCAGCACACCAGCGTGCCGCCTTCATGGGTGCATAACAGCGCCGGCTTGAGCAGGGCGGGATAGTCGTTGATCAGGTCGACGACGCCGAAGGGGCTCTTGGCGTAGCGCGGCGGGTCCATGAAGACCAGATCGAAACGGTGTTTGGCGAGTTCCGGGAACGGGGGCATGCGCTTGCCGCGCACCATCTTCGGCTGGCCGATGCCGGCGAGCTGGCGCATGGCGGCGAAGGCGTCGCTCTTCACGAAGCGGGGGCGGACCGGGAGATCGTTGAGCTTGGCGTTGTCGCGGCCGACGGTAAGGCTCGATTCGGCGAAATCCACGTTCACCACATGACGGGCGCCAGCCTTGGCCGCCGCGATACCGACGCCGCAGGTGTAGGCGAACACGTTGAGTACCGATTTTTCGGGCGCTTCGGCCATGACGCGGCGGCGGGCGGCGCGCAGGTCGAGGAAGAGCCACGGGTCCTGACCGTCGTGGCGGGCCTGGACCCAGTATTTGACGCCCATTTCGGTGAATTCGCGGCGGGTGGTGGCGAGTTCCTTGCGATCCGGCGGCACGGCGTTGGCGATCCGCGAGTTGGCCGGGCTGCGGTCGTTGTAGATGAGTTCGAGGCCGGGGAAGGCCGCCGCATAAAAGGCTTCGACGTCGGCAAGATCGGTGGGCGCCAGCGGACCGTGGAAACTTTGCACGAGGAGCAGGCTGCCGTAGCGGTCCACCGTGAGGCCGGGCCGGCCTTCCACGGTGCCGTGGAAGAGGCGGTAGGCGTTGGTCTGCTCGGCTTCAAGGCGGGCGATGAGGTCGCGGCGGGCGTCAAGGGCGCGCTGGAGAGCAGAGGTGAGGGTGGTGTCGGGCATGGAAGGTTCCGGGTGCGGTGCGATGGAATCGAGGCCGGACTTTACAGGCCGAAGAACTCGCGGATTTTTTTGCCGAGGGCGCCGGCGTCGGAGCGCACGGCATTGCGTTTGCCGTCGCTGTCGTCGGCGTGGCCCTGTTCGAGGGCGGCGAAGCGGATGCGGCGTTTTTCGAGGATGACGGAGATGCCTTCGGCCAGTTCCGGGCGCGCGCGCAGGATGTGTTCGAGGCTGGCCTTGTCGAGCCGGTAGGCTTCCACGTCGCTGATGGCGATCACGGTGGAGCGGCGCGGGGCGCCGGTCATCAGGCCGAGTTCGCCGAATACGTTGCCGGGGCCGCGGGTGTCGATGAGGCGCTGGGGGCCGCCGTCGGGCGGCGTCCACCAGGCTTCGGCCTCGCCGCTGGCGATGATGTAGAGCCAGTGGGCGACGTCGCCCTGGCGGAAGAGCACGTCGCCCTTGGCAAAGGGCGCGTTGATGAGGCGGTGAGCGAGATCCTGCAACTCGGCTTCGGAGAGCCGCGAGAAAAGATCGACGCGGCTGATGGCGCCGACACGGCGGTTGAGCTCGCGGCTGCGCACTTCCTCGCGGTGAGCCTTGTTCTCCTGGACGAGGTGGATGGTCTGGTCGCCGACGGCGAGGCGGATGCCTTCGCGCTGGAGGGCGGCGAGGATGTGATGGCGCACGTCGGAGTCGGTGAGGTCGTCCGGGCCGGGGTCGATCAGCCAGTAGCGCAGCTGGTAGCAGGCGTAGCCGTCGCCGAACTCCCGCAGCAGGCATTGCGGCGCGGGGGTGAGGCTGACGTTGGCGATGCGGGCGGTCTGGATGTCGTGCAAGACGGCGCGGGTGACCCGCGCCGGCGGCACCGAGAGATCGACGTTGAAGTCGATCAGCCGGCGCTGCTGAGGCACGGCCTGCCGCTTGTTGCAGATGACCGCATAGCGGTTTTTCATCAGGTGGCTGTTGGGGATGACGATCCGTTCGCCGTTGCGGGTGACGATGGCGGTGTAGCGCCACTGGATGTCGCTGACCCGCCCGGAGATTTTGTCGATCTGGATCCAGTCGCCGATTTCGAGGGAGTTGTCCATCTGCAGCGCGAGGCCGCCAAGGAGGTTGCCGAGGGTGTCCTGCATCGAGATGGCGACCACCGCGGTGAGCACCGCCGAGGTGGCGAACAGGTGGTTGAACTCGACGCCGGCAAGGTTGAGGCGCAGGAAGGCCCAGGCGATGTAGCCGATGATGACCAGGATGTCGGCCAGGATGCCGGAGATGTAGACGCGCAGGTGCGGCAGCACGACGTTGAAGAAGGCCAGCCCGATATAGCGGATCGCCGCCAGGCCTTCGCCGAACACCGACATTTCGCGCAGCCAGCTCAGGGCGGCGGGCGGCAGATAGCCTTCGAGCAGTCCAGCGGTGAAGTCCCCCGCCAGACACACGAGAAAGAACACGCCGGTGTTGATCAGCGAGCGCCGCCAGGCGACCAGCGGCCGGAAGATGAACGCCGCGGTGACGAGCATCGCGACGATGGCGAAAGGCGCCTCTGCGCTGAGGAAGGGAAGCTCCATGACGGCGGGCCGGCGGGCGCTACAGGGCCGCGCGCAGTCGGGCCGCCATCTCGTCGAGGGCTTCGCGGGTGGGGGCCGCGGCGGGCCAGAAAGGGAGCAGCCGATCGTCGGCAAAGCGCGGCAGGACGTGGATATGGAAGTGAAAGACGGTTTGTCCGCCGGCCACTTCGTTGGCCTGGAAGAGCGTGACGCCGTCGCAGCCGGTGGCGGCCTTGACGGCCCGGGCGACCTTGGCGGTGGCCTGGAAGACCGACCCGGCGAGGGCGTCATCGAGCTCGAAGATGTTGGCGGCGTGAGGCTTGACGATGACCAGCGCGTGGCCGGGGTGGGCCGCCATGATGTTCAGGAAGGCGAGGGTGTGCTCGTCTTCGTGGATTTTCGAAGCGGGCAGTTCGCCGCGCACGATGCGGCAGAAAACACAGTCGTCCATTTTTTGTCTCCTCTTTTTTGGGTGGTTGTTTTAATTGTTCTGCCCGGCCAGTGTCCGGCGCAGGTTGCGCTCGGTCTGCCAGGCGCTTCGCTCGGGGCTGGAAGTGGCGTAGCGCCGGCTTTCGTCGGGGCTTTGGGCGTGAAAACTTTCGATGGTGCGTTGCAGTAGGTCGTGGTGAGGCAGCATCGGGCCGAAGAACAGCACGGCATCGTGGCGCTGGATGAGCAGCGTCGGGAAGTTGTCCACTTCGTAGTCGTCGAGCAAATCGGCTTCGTCTTCCACGTCCAGCCACAGGAAGCGGGTGTCGGGAAAGCGTTCGGCCAGCGCGTGGAAACCGGCGGCGTAGTCGCGGCAGGTACCGCACCAGGCGGCGCACAGGCAGGCGACGAGGAATTCGGGTTGGTCGGGGGTCACGGCGTAGTCATGGCGCGGAGGCCTTGTCGGCGGGATCGTCGGGCGGCGGCTCGGGGGTTTCGAGGGCGACCCAGACGATCCAGTGTCCGCAGGCGTTGCGCGGGCCGCGTCGGCTGCTGCCATGCCAGCCGCCGTCGTTGCAGTCGCCGCGGTCGTTGTCTTCATCGTAGTCCACGGTGTTCGGTTCGGCGCCGACCCGGCGTTCGCCGCCCCAGTGCTGGCAGCTGAGGCAGCGACGGCGGTCGGCGGACTGGTTGGCCACGATGCGAGGCTCAGGGTTTGGCGGGCGCAGGCGCGGCGAGCTGGGCGGCGAGCGGCGTGCGCAGCGCCTCGAAGCGGGCCGGGGCGACGTATTGCAGGAGTTCCTTGCCTTTGCTGTCGAGCACCACGTCGAGACCTTGGGCGGGGTAGAGCAGGTGCTCGACGTGCTCATTCACGCGGATGCGCTCGGCGGGCTGGCCGAAGCGTTCGAGCACCACGGCTTCGTCCAGTTGGGCGCTGGGAATGAAAGCGATGGCACGGATCGGCGCGGCGAGCGCGGTGCGGAGGTCGGCTTCGGCGAGCTTGGCCTTGCGGGTGGTGCTCTGCATGTACTCGGTTTTGGGCGAATGCTCGCGCATGGCCTCGACGACGGCGGTGGGCAGGTCGGCGGTCAGAATCATCCGGCCGGCGACGAAGCCCGCGGTGACGCTCTCGTAATAGCCTTCGACGTTGCCGGTTTCGTTGGGCTCGGCGACGACGGCAAGCTGCATCTCGTTGCCGAAGAGGGCGCGGGCGTCGGCCAGGGTGCTGCCCCGAAGGGTGAGGCCGAAGACTTTCGCATCGCCGCCCGGCAGGGTCTCGATCTGCCAGGGCAGGCCGGTGGTGGGCACGTCCTTGGGCTGGTAGTGGGCGAACTGCCAGACGACCGGCCCGACGAGGACGGCCAGGGCGAGGAGAACGATTGCGATGGCGATTTTCATAGGTGGTGTGGCGGGCGCCTTATGCGTGCCGATATGTGGTGCTCGTTTGGGCGTCAGTGCGGGGCGTGGAAACCGTCGGGCACCTTGGCGTGAAACTGGATCGGTACGGCGGGCATGTCGAGGACGGATTTGCGGATGCGGCCGACGACGTGCATTTCGCAGCGCTTGCAGTCGAAGCGCAGGGTGAGTTTTTCCTTGCCGTTGATGAGCGTCATCGGGTCGGGTTTGATGCCTTTCACTTCCTTGGGGCACAGGTTGAAGCTGTAGCGCAGGCAGTGTTTGGTGATCATCAGCGAGGCGTCGTCGGTGTGCTCGTTGGCCTCGTAGGCCGCTTCGATGAGCTGGACGCCGTGGCGACGGTAAAAGGCGCGGGCACGCTCGTTGAGGACGTTGGCGAGATAGGACAGTTCGGTTTCCGGATAGGGCACCGGCGGTTCGACGGCGGCGCGGCGCGGCAGGCGCGGCAAGGCGTCGATGCGGGCGGCTTCGAGCTTTTCGGCGGCTTCACGGCGCAGGGCGTTGAGGCTGGAGGCGGGCAGGAACCAAGGCGCGTCGATCCGCAGATCGACCTTGCGGGCGGCGAAAATGGTGGCGCCGAGCTTGGCGATGCCGTCGCGCAGGCTGGTCAGCGCGCGCTCGGAATCCTTGGCGGCTTCCTTGGCGTGGGGCAGTTCGGCGGTGGCGGCGATGCCGGCTTCGTCGGTGAGGGTGAGCGCGAAACCGGCTGGGGTTTCGGTCAGCACGATATCCACGGCGATGCGGCGTTCGGCGGATTTCTTTTCGAGGATGCGCTCGAATTCGTGGTCGCGGTTGCGGAACAGGCCGCTGCCGGGGAAGAGTTCGGCGGGTAGGGTTTCGGCGGTGTGGATGCGGAAATCCTCGCCGATCTTTTCGGCCCGATTGACCCGCAGGCCGACCAGTTCGCCCTTGCGGTCGTAGAAGGTGAGGCCGTCGCCGTTGTGCAGTTCGACCGCGCTGGTGGTGTCGAAATGGCGGCGCTGCTTGCCGTCCAGGCGGATCACGCTGCCGACCGGCTCGCCAACGAACTTGGGCGAATCGAAGGCGCCGATGTCGGCCGTGCGGCCGTTCACAAAATAATCGGTGGCGCCCCGGTTGAAGGTCTTTTCGGCGACCGGGTTGAACAGGAAGGTGCTGCGCCCGACGGAGGTGCGCGAGTATTCCGGTGCGTCTTCCATGATGCCGTCGAGGAGCTGGCGGTAGTGGGCGGTGATGTTCTTGACGTAGGCCATGTC
>CALMXT010000270.1 GCA_937871125.1 uncultured Zoogloea sp.
CGAGACGGGCGTCCGGCAATCGGATCAGGCGTGTGGCTCGGTTTTCGAGGCGGCCAGACGTGCTCTCGCCTCGACTTCATCCTTGCGCAGCACGCTCGCGGGGATGCCTCCGATGGCCCAATCCTCCGGTGCCACCCGGCGGCAGCTGCCGCGCACCAGATCGCGGCGCACCCCCAGAATGTCCACCAGCAGGTCGGTGAAGCCCGCCAGCAGCCGGTGGATTTCGTCGACCGGGCGGCCGTCGAGCACGATGAAATCGAAATACGGCGCGTGCAGTCCGTTGTTCGCCGCCAGCCCGCCGACAGCGGCAAAGCGCCCGGCCGGGTGGGGCGTGATGAAGGCGCGCACCCGCTCCATCGGCGCCTGTAGCACCTCGGCGTAGAGGCGGCTGGCGCCGATCAGCAGGCGCTCGTCCTGCTGGGCCGAAGTCATCCCTTCGACGAGGTGGAAATTCACGATCGGCATGGTCGGGCTTCCTTGGTTCGGATCAGGGCAGGCCGCGACGGCGGCCGGAGTCGAGCATCAGACTGGAGCCGGTCATCGCGTCGGCTTCGGGCGCGAGCAGGATGGCCACCGCCCAGGCCACCTGCCCGGGCGTGGTGAAGCGGCCGATGGACGAATCGGCAAGCATGTCCGCCAGCACCTCGTCCACCGCGATGCCGCGCAGGGTCGCCCGGTCGGCAGCGACGCGGCGCAGGCGCTCGGTGTCGGCCGGGCCGGGGGCGATCAGATGAGCCGTCACGCCGCGCGGGCCGTAAGCGAGGCTCAACTGCCGCACCGCGTTCACCAGCGCGGCGTTTGCCACGCCGGCCGCGGCCGCGTAGGCAGTCGGCTCGAAACCGTAGTGACCGCCGATGGCGACGATCCGCGAACCCGTCGCAAGCCGGCCATCCGCCGCCCGGACCAGCCGCAGCAGGCCGCCGACCTTGATGTTGACCGCCTCGACCAGCGTCGCCGTGGGCGCGCTGAGAATACCGCCCGCCACCCCGACGCCGGGGCCATGCACGATCATCCGCACCGGCCGGTCCAGCGCTGCGGCGATGGTTTCGACGGACGCATCGGCGGCGATGTCGGCCGCGCAGGCGATCAGCCCCGGCACCCGCTCGCGCAGCGCGGCGAGGGAATCGGCGCTGCGCGCGACGGCCACCACGCCCAACCCGGCGGCGGCCAGCCGATCCACGATGGCCTGCCCGAAAGCGCCCGTCGCACCGACGACGACCGCCAGCTCCCTGGCTTCAGTCATGTCTTCCGCTCCTTCCGCCGGCCGCTCAGGCCGCCACGTCCTGCAGCAAGCCACGCGCCTTGGCCATGGTCATGGCGGTGTCGGTGATCATGTCTTCCTGGCCGGCGATCATCTTCTTGCGGCCCAGTTCCACCAGGATGTCCCGCGCCGGCACGCCGAACCGCTGGGCGGCCCGTTTGGCGTGGAGCAGGAAGGTGGAATAGACGCCGGCAAAGCCGAGGGTCAGCGAGTCCCGATCGACGCGGACGACGTGGTCCATCATCGGCACGACGAGGTCTTCGGCCACGTCCATCAGCTTGAACAGATCGACGCCCGTCTCGATGCCCATGCGCTCGCACACCGCCGCGAACACTTCCAGCGGCGCGTTGCCGGCACCGGCGCCGAGCCCTGCCACCGACCCGTCGATGCGGCTGGCGCCGGCGGCGACCGCGGCAATCGAGTTGGCGATGCCCATCCCCAGGTTGTGGTGGCCGTGGAAGCCGATCTCGGTTTCCGGCTTGAGCACCTCGCGCAGCGCCAGGATGCGGGCGGTGACGTCCTCCGGCAGCATGTAGCCGGCCGAATCGGTCACGTAGATCGTCTGGGCGCCGTAGCTTTCCATCAGCTTGCCCTGCCGGGCGATGCCGGCCGGGTCGTTGAGGTGGGCCATCATCAGGAAGCCGGTGGTGTCCATGCCGAGCTTGCGGGCGAAGGCCATGTGCTGGGGCGAGGTATCGGCCTCGGTGCAGTGGGTGGCCACATGCACGCTGCGGGCGCCGGCATCGTAGGCCGACTGCAACTCGCGCATCGTGCCAAGGCCCGGCACAAGCAGGATCGACACCTTGGCCTGCTTCATCTTCGATGCGACGGCGTCGATGTATTCCTCGTTGGTGGCCATCGCGAAGCCGTGCTGCAGCGAGTTGCCGCCGAGGCCGGCGCCGTGGGTCACCTGGATGTAGGGGATGCCGGCATCGTCGAGGGCCGTGCCGACCCGGACCATCTGTTCGACGCTGATCTGTTCGCGTTTGGCGTGCATGCCGTCGCGCAG
>CALMXT010000271.1 GCA_937871125.1 uncultured Zoogloea sp.
TCTACTTCGCCCACACCCGCCCGGTGGTGATGCGCCAGGGCTCCATCGTCCCGGTGAACGTGCCGCTGATGAGCGGCGAGCTGACCAACCTGCCTAAGGCCGGCGAAGAGATCATCGACCTGCAAGTGCGCTTCCGCACCGTGGGTGACATCTCCTGCACCGCGCCGGTCGAATCCGACGCCGACACCGTCGAGAAGATCGTCATCGAAACCGCCACCACCACCATTACCGAGCGCGGCGCCACCCGCCTCGACGACCAGACTTCGGACGCCTCCATGGAGCAGCGCAAGAAGGAAGGCTACTTCTAATCGCCGCCCCGGAATCCAAGGAATACAGAACCATGTCCGCACCCGAAAAACTGCCCGACGTCGATAACGGCCTGCTGCGCTTCCTCACCTGCGGCTCCGTCGATGACGGCAAGAGCACCCTGATCGGCCGTCTGCTGTTCGACACCAAGACCATTCTCGCCGACACCCTCACCGCCATCGAACGCACCTCGAACAAGCGCGGCCTCACCGCCGTCGACCTGTCGCTGCTCACCGACGGCCTGCAGGCCGAGCGCGAGCAAGGCATCACCATCGACGTCGCCTACCGCTACTTCTCCACCGGCACCCGCAAGTACATCATCGCCGACGCACCGGGCCACGAGCAGTACACCCGCAACATGGTGACCGCCGCCTCCACCGCCAACCTCGCCATCATCCTGATCGACGCGCGCAAGGGCGTGCTCACGCAAACCCGTCGCCACAGCTATCTGGCCAAGCTCGTAGGCATTCCCCACGTGGTCGTCGCAATCAACAAGATGGACCTCGTCGACTACGACCAGGCCAGCTACGACCGCATCGTTGCCGACTACAAAGCCTTCGCCGAACAGATCGGCCTCACCGACGTGCGCTTCATCCCCCTGTCGGCCCTCGTCGGCGACATGATCGTCGACCGCGGCGAGCGCCTCGACTGGTACGACGGCCCCACGCTGATCGACATCCTCGAAGCCGCGCCGGCCGCCCACACCGAAAAGGCCGAAAGCTTCCGCTTCCCGGTCCAGTACGTGTGCCGCCCCCAAGCCTCCGACAACCCCGAACTGCACGACTACCGCGGCTTCATGGGCCGCGTCGAGTCCGGCGAGATCAAGGTCGGCGACAGCGTCACCGTGCTGCCCAACGGCCGCACAACGCGCATCAAGGACGTCCAGCTTTACGGCAAGTCCATTGGCAAGGCTATCCACGAACAGTCCGTAACCTTGCTGCTCGAAGACGAGATCGACATCTCCCGCGGCGACATGATCGTCAACAGCGAAGAAATCCCCGCCCAGGCCAAGCAGGTCGAAGCCATCGTCTGCTGGCTCTCCGAAACCCCGCTGTCGCCGGCCCGCACCTACTGGCTGCGCCACACGACCCGCGAGGTCAAAGCCAAGGTCGCCAACATCGCCCATCGCGTGGACATCAACAGCCTGGCCAACGAACCCGCGAGCACGCTGGCGATGAACGACATCGCCCGCCTCACCCTGAAGCTCGCCCAACCCGTCTTCGCCGACAACTACGCCGACTCCCGCGCCACCGGCGCATTCATCCTGATCGACGAATCGACCAACAATACGGTCGGGGCAGGCATGATCGTCGGCTGACACGCCGCAACGCCCAAAAAAAATGGCCCGTCGGATTCTCGGAATCCGTCGGGCCATTTGTCCTGAACATCCCCCGGCGCTCGGTTTTCCGGAACATGGCGCCCAGACCGGCGAATGGAGAAAAAGCCGCCGCTCGCCGTCGCCAATCGGAGCGGCAGGACGATCCCCGCACCTATCGCCGGACACCTCCGCCATCGGTCGCCCCCGGCGCGTTCGTGACGAAAGGCCCATCTTCCTAAGTGCTGAACGCCGCAAGAGGCGGGTTTGCTGTTTTTCTCGCCGTGTGTATGCTACACATCATGAACAGTGCCGACCTGATTCGAATGCTCAAGGCCGATGGCTGGGACGAAGTCGCCACTCGGGGCAGTCATCACCAGTTCAAGCACCCGACCAAACCCGGCCGGGTGACGGTGCCACACCCGAAGAAAGACCTTCCCGCCGGCACGCTGCATTCAATCCTGAAGCAAGCCGGCCTCAAGTAACGGAGAACACCGCCATGCGCTACCCGATTGCCATCGAACCCGGCGACGACGCCCGCGCCTGGGGCGTTGTGGTGCCTGATCTGCCGGGCTGCTTCTCGGCAGGCGACACCTTGGACGAAGCCATTGAACAGGCTCGCGAAGCCATCGTGCTTCACCTCGACGGGCTACTCGACGACGGAGAGGACATTCCGCCGCCCCGCCCCGTGAGTGAGCACCAGGGCCGGCCGGAGTTTGCGGGCTGGATTTGGGCTGTGGTGGAGATTGATCCCGCGATGCTCGATAACCAAGTCGAACGGGTCAATATCACCTTGCCGCGGCGGGTGCTATCCCGTCTGGATCGTGCCGCACGGGCGGCCGGTGAAACCCGGTCGGGCTACATCGCCCGGCTCGCCCTGGGGGAGCGGATGTAGTCGTTGCCGTCTTTCCCCTCACCGTCTGCAACCAAAGCGCCGGGCACGCCCGGCGTTGTGCTTTCTGGTGCCTGGGTGCCGCAAGCCCTCGCCAACTCGAAGGTCTGCCCGGCCGTTTCCCCTGCGTTTCTCGATTTTGGCGTTTCGGTCCATAGCTCAAGAGGTTAGGTTTTGAGCCAGAAAAGAGCACGCCATGTCCTCCATCGTCGCCTATGCCCGCGTCTCGACCGAGGACCAAACCTGCGAGAACCTGCGCCGCACCATTTCGGCCCGGTACGCGGTGGGAAAGTGGTTTGCCGATGATGGGGTATCCGGGGCAATCGCCGCGACTGAGCGCCCCGCAATGGCGGCTCTGCTTGCCTACGTGCGAGAGGGTGACGTGGTGGTCGTTGCGGCAATCGACCGACTCGGGCGCAACACCATTGACGTGCTGAACACAGTGGAGGCGTTGAAGATGAAGGGCGTATCGGTGGTTTCCATGCGGGAAGGCTTCGATCTGGCCACGCCAGCCGGAAAGCTCATGCTTACCATGTTGGCCGCGGTGGCCGAACTTGAGCGGGAAAACCTCAAGGCCCGCCAGCTCGCCGGCCTGGAGCGGGCGAAGGCCGAAGGCAAGAACCTGGGGCGGACGAAGGCGATTGATGACGCGGCCGTGTTGGCTTGGCGTACCGAGAACGCCGCCAGCATCAAGGCAACCGCGGAGCACTTCGGGATTTCAGCGGCGAGCGTCAAGCGGGCATGCTCGAAAGGGTGAAGACATGGGGCAGATAATCCGGCCCTTTCTGTTTGTTGCTTCCGTTTCCTATGCCGGGTTTCCGGCTGGCACAATCGAGGGCGGCCCAAAAAAATATGTGTAGCTAAATGCGTAGCTAAAAGGCACAACAAAAGGCGAAACCCGCGCCAACACTGGATTACAGACCAATATGAAAATCGCCACCTGGAACGTCAACTCCCTCAAGGTTCGCCTGCCCCACGTGATCGACTGGCTGGCCGCCAACCAGCCGGATGCCCTGTGCCTGCAGGAGCTCAAGTGCGAGAACAAGGCCTTTCCGCTGGCCGAGATCGAGGCAGCCGGCTATCGGGCCGTGTTCAACGGCCAGAAGACCTACAACGGGGTAGCGATCCTCACCAAGACGCCGCTCGCCGATGTCACCTGCGACATCCCCGGCTTCGCCGACGAGCAGAAGCGCATCGTGGCCGGCACGCTGGATGGCGTGCGCATCGTCTGCGGCTACTTTCCCAACGGCCAGGCGGTCGGCTCCGAGAAATTCGCCTACAAGATGGCCTGGCTGGAGGCGCTCACCGACTGGCTGCGCGCCGAGCTGCGAATCACCCCGCAACTGGTGCTGGCCGGCGACTACAACGTCGCCCCGGAAGACCGCGACGCCCACCCCGACTGGAAAGACGAAATCCACGTCTCCAAGCCCGAGCGGGACGCCTTCCAGGCCCTGATCGGCCTTGGCCTCAGCGACGCCTTCCGGCTGTTCGCGCAGCCCGAGCAAAGTTATTCGTGGTGGGACTACCGGATGGGCGCCTTCCGCCGCAATTTCGGCCTGCGCATCGACCACCTGCTGCTGTCCGCGCCGCTGGCCGAAAAATCCACCGCCTGCTACATCGACAAGGCGCCGCGCAAGCTGGAGCGCCCATCGGACCACGCGCCGGTGGTGGTCGAACTGGCATGAGCACGGACGCCGTCGCCGCGCTCTACCCCGTCCTTGCGGCCTTGCCGGAAGCGGCACGCCTGCGCCTCGGCGAGCGGTCCCAGGCCATGCGTCTACCGGCCGGCACCACGGTCTTCGACGAACGTCAGGCCTGTCAGGGCTTTCCCTTCGTGCTGAACGGCAGCATCCGGGTCGTCAAGGCGGCCCCGAGCGGACGCGAGTTGCCGCTTTACCGGGTCGCCCCCGGCGAGACCTGCGTCATCTCGTCGGCCTGTCTCCTTGGGCAGACGCCCTACAACGCCCGCGGCGTGACCGAGAGCGACACCACCCTGCTGATCCTGCCGAGCGCCGACTTCCAGGCTTTGCTGGCCGAGCCGACTTTTCGGGATTTCATCTTCAAACTGTTCGCCGAGCGCATCGCCGACCTGATGCAACTGATCGAGGAAGTCGCCTTCCGCAAGCTCGACCAGCGCCTCGCCGCCCTGCTCCTCGGCAAGGGCCAGCGCCTCCACACCACCCATCAACAGCTCGCCGACGAACTGGGCAGCGTGCGCGAGATCGTCAGCCGCCTGCTCAAGGGTTTTGCGGCCCAGGGGCTGGTGGCGCTGTCGCGGGAGCAGGTGGAAATTCTCGACCCCGCCGGACTGCGGCGTCTGGCCGGCGCCTGAGCGCTCTGTAACCAAGGTTACAGACGCCAACTCGCAATCGGCGCCTAATGGACCCACTAGACAGACCATTGCGCCCGGAGGCGATCATGAAAACGAACGTTGGCGGTATCGACAAGATTTTGCGAATTGGCGCCGGTGTGGCGCTGGTGGCCTGGGCCGCCCTCGGCGGCCCGGTATGGGCGTGGATCGGCGTGGTTCCGCTGGCCACCGGCCTCACCGGTTTCTGCCCGCTCTACCCGCTCTTGGGCATGAACACCTGCCCGATGAAGAAAGACTGAAGCCGCGACGCCCAAGCGTGTCGCGCGCTACCAGGCCGGCTTGACCCTCCCCGGGCAAGCCGGCTTTTTTACGCCTTCCCGGCGCGCGCTCAGGGCTCGCGGACACTCCAGAAGCCGATCCGCCCAAGGCTCGCCGCCAGCCGCAGGCGGGTGGCCCGCCAGTTGGCCAGGGCGTTGATGCGTTGCTGCGCGGCGTCGGCCATGGCGCGCTGGGCCTCCAGCAGTTCGAGGGTGCTCCCCACTCCGGCCTTGAAACGGCCCTGGGCCACTTCCAGCGATTTGTTGGCGAAGCCGAGCAGCTTTTCGGTGCTGCCCAGCGCCTGGGTTTCGCTCTGCAGGCTCTGGAAGGCCTGCCACACCTCCAGCGCCACCCGCTGCTCCACGCTGCGCAGATCGGCCCCCGCCATCTCGAAATCGGCCTGGGCCGCGCGGGTCTGGTAATGGCGCGAGAAGCCGTCGAAGATCGGCACGTTCAGTTGCAGCGCCACCCGACGGTCGCGCTGATCGAGGTCCGGCGTGGCGGCGTTGAAATCCTGCCCGGTTCTGCCCCGGCTGGCGGCAAGGCTCAGGCTGGGCAGATAGGCTCGCTCGGCCGCCGCGATGCGCGCCCGCGCCGCATCCAGCCGGGCCCGCGCGGCGCGCAGTTCGGGGTGCGCCTGCTGGGCCAGTTCCAGCATGGCGGCGACGCTTTTCACAAAGTCGGTGTCCGGCAGGCGCGCGTCGTCGGCGTCCACTTCCATCGGGCGGTCGGGCGATTCGCCGATGGTGACGGCCAGCTTGCCCTGCGCATTGGCCAGCGCGCCTTCGGCGCGGACGCGGGCCAGAATCGCCTGGGCAAAGGCGGTCTGGGTCTGCAGCTTGGAGGTGAGATCGCCGACACCAGCGGCGTGCTTGGCTTCGGCGGCCATGAAGCTTTGCAGGTTGATGCGTTCCACTTCGCGCGCCACCGCCAGTTCGCCCTGGGCGGCCAGTAGCGCGAAGTAGGCGTTGGCGGCATCGAGAAAGACCGTCTGCACGCCGAGATCCTGACTCGCGACCGCGGCGCGCAAGGTTTGGCGGGCGCTTTCGATGCCGGCCTCGCGCTGGCCGAAATCGAACAGATTCCAGGCCAGATCGAGCTGACCGATGCGGGTCGTGGCGTCGGTCCGGGCACTCGCGCCGCCCTGGGTGACCGTCTGGCCGCTGCGTGCCTGGGACAGGGTGGCGCTCACGGTGGGCAGATAGGCCGAGCGTGCAATGCCCAGGCGCGCCGCCTGCAGACGACTGTCCGCCCAGGCCTGACGGGTGCGCGGGTCTTGGCACAGGGCGCGCTTCACAACCTCGGCGAGGCTGACCTTGCCGGCCGCCAAGGGCCCCGGACAAGCCGGCCCGCCCACCAGTTCGGCGTCGAGGGGCAGGAGGCCCGGCGGCGGCAGCGCGGCAAGATCGCGCTCGCTGCCGAGCGGGTCGAAGGCCTGTGCGCCGCAACAGGCAAGAATCAGCGCCAAGCCCGCCCACCGCCGCCGCATCACGCCGCCTCCGCGAGGGCCGACGGCATGGCGGCGGCCTGACGGGCCCGCAGTTCGGCGATCGGCATGTCCTCGATCACCCGCCCGCCGCCCAGCGCCACCACCCGCTCGGCACTGAAAATGGTTTCGGGCCGGTGGGCGATCAGGATGCGGGTCAGCGCCAGCGACTGGATGGCGCGGTTCACCGCCTGCTCGCACTCCACGTCCAGATGACTGGTGGCCTCGTCGAGGATCAGGATGCGCGGCCGCTTGTACAGCGCACGGGCCAGGAACAGGCGCTGTTTCTGGCCGCCGGAGAGCACCGTGCCCATGTCGCCGACGAGGGTGTGATAGGCCATCGGCAAAGCGGCGATCTCGTCGTGGATATGGGCCAGCCGGGCGCATTCCTCGATCCGGGCGCGGTCCGGCGCGGGGTCGAAGAAGCTGATGTTGTCGGCGATCGAGCCGGCGAACAGGGTGTCGTCCTGCATCACCGTGCCGATGGCCGAACGCAGCGCCTCGCCGCCGTTGCGCCGGAGGCTGACGTCGCCGATCAGGATGTCGCCCTCGGCGGGCGGAAAGACGCCGAGAATCAGGTTGATCAGCGTCGTCTTGCCGCAGCCGGACGGGCCGACGAAGGCCACCGACTGCCCGGGCGGAATCTCCAGGTCGATGCCATCCACCACCCACGGGTCGGTTTCGGCGTAGCGGAAGCGCAAACCCTGCAGACGGATGGTCGGCACCGGATCGGCCTCGCCGGACGGCGCCCGGTGGGATGCGTCGCGCTCGGGCTTGGTGAGCACGATGTCGGCCAGACGTTCGCCCTGCAGACGCAGCATGCGCAGCTCGAAATATTTTTCGACCAACCCCGCAACCCGGCCGTCGAACTGATCCTTGTAGGCCTTGAAGGCCATCAGCACGCCGACGGTCATCGTGCCGTCGAGGGTCAGCCGCGCGCCCAGCCACAGGATGGCGATGCCGACGAGGCCGAAGAGCAGGCCGTTCGCAGTCTGAAAGGCAATCGCGAGACGCTGGGTGCGCACGCCGGCGTTCATCTGCTCGGCCACCAGACTGAGCCAGCTGGAGCGACGTTCGTCCTGGCGCTGGAAGAGCTTGACCGCCTTGATGCCGCGCACGGTTTCGAGGAAATGCGACTGCTGGCTGGCGTGATGGACGATCTCCTGCTCGGTGGCGAGGCGCAAGGGACGAAACCACAGCCCGCGGATCAGCGCATAGACGATCATCGCCGCCACCGCCAGCCAGGCCAGCGGCGGACTGTAGAGGAACATCATGGCCAGCGTGACGGCCGACATCAGGCCGTCGATCAGCGCCGAAAAGAAGGACGCGGTGAGCTTGGACTGGATTTCATCCACCGCCCCGAAGCGCGACACGATGTCGCCCAAATGACGTTTTTCGAAGTACTGCACCGGCAGGCGGAGCAGGTGGGCGAACACGTTGGTGCGCCACTGCAGGCTGAGATTGGTGCCGATGTGCAGCAAGATCCACGAGCGCAGCGCACCGAAAAGCTGCTGGACCACGAGCAGCAGGCCGAAGCCGAGCGCCAGCGTGGTGAGCAGATCCCGGTCGGCCGACACCAGCACATGGTCGATCACCCACTGCAGGTAGAACGGGCTGGCCAGCGCAAAGACCTCCAGCGCCACGGCCAGCACCAGCACTTGCGAGCCGGCGGCAAACAGCCCACTCACCCGGCCGATCAAATCGCGGAAGCGGATCGTCGGCGGCGGCGCGGACGAGCGGAAGGCGGGCGAAGGCCATAGTTCGAGGGCCACGCCGGTAAAGCAGCGGGAGATTTCATCCATCGCCACATGGCGCACCCCGCTCGCCGGATCGTGGATGCGGATGCCGCGGCGGGTCACCTTCTTCAGCACCACGAAATGATTGAGGTTCCAGTGCAGGATGCACGGCGTGCGCA
>CALMXT010000272.1 GCA_937871125.1 uncultured Zoogloea sp.
TTGACGACGCGCTCGACGACCTGCACCACGTCGGCCTTGCGCTCGCGCAGGTAGGCGTCTTCGATGGCCTCGAACTGTTCGACGAGCTGCTCCATCTGCTGCACCAGCGCCCATTCGGCGTTGGCCCGGCGGCTGCGGATCAGCGTCTCGGCCGCATCGATCAGCATTGGGTCTTCGAGGAACATGATGTGCATGCCCAGAAAGGCATCCACTTCGGAGGGCGCCGAGCCGGTGCCGGACGAGGCCTTGAGGCCGGCAAGCTCGGTCTTGACGGCCGCGACGGCCTTGGTCAGACGGGCGACTTCCGCTTCGACGTGCTTGGGTGCCACGGTGAAATGGGCAACCTCGAGCAGGGCGTGCGAAACCAAGTGGGCATGGCCGATGGCGATGCCCTGGGAGACGGCGAGGCCGTGGACGGTGAAACTCATCGGCGCGCCCTTTCTGCCGGGTGGAGGGTCATTCCCCTTCCCCGAACTTGTCGGCGATGAGTGCCTGGAGCGCGGCCATCGCTTCGTCGGCATCCTTGCCGTCGGTGTCGATGACGATGGTGCTGCCCTTGGCGGCGGCCAGCATCATGACGCCCATGATGCTTTTGGCGTTGACCCGTTTGCCGTTGCGTTCGAGCCATACGTCGCAGGCGTAAGCGCTGGCGGTTTGGGTGAGTTTGGCGGATGCACGGGCGTGCAGGCCCAGCTTGTTGATGATCGGAGCTTCCTGGCGCGGCATGGGTGTCTTGTTCCTCGTATCCTCGATGCGAATTCGGGTTTTGTTTTTATGGTTTGACGGCTATTTCATGTGGACGACGCCCTCGCAGGCGCCGGCCACGGCTTTCTTGACCAGCACTTCCATGCTGCGTTCTCGATAGGTGATCGCCCGCAGCAGCATGGGCAGATTGACGCCCGCGACGCCTTCGATGCGGCCTGCTTCGAGGAGCTTGGCGGCGGTGTTGGCGGGGGTGGCGCCGAGAATGTCGGTGAGGATCAGCACGCCTTGTCCGCTGTCGGTGAGTTCAAGCAGACGACGGGCGAGAGGCAGCGCATCGAGGGGATCGTCCTGCCCCGCCATGCCGAGTTGCAGCAGCTGTGGCGGGCGGCGGTTCATCACATGGCAGGCGCACTGGATCAGCGCTTCGCCAAGGGAGCCGTGGGTCATGAGGAGGATTCCGATCATCCGTTCAATTCTATCCGAAGGGGGCGGGCCGGCAAGTCGGAATAACCCGGATACTTGTGCCGCATCAAACGGCAAACGCAGTCCGGGTCAGTCGATGACGGCCGCCGGTTTGAGGTCTTGGCCAAACTGCAGGCGGCTTTGCAGGGCGCGGGTGACTTCGATGCGGCCGGCGGCGTCCACCCGCAGGGCGTGGTCGATGCCGAACCGGCCGGCGTATTCGCGCCAGCGCTCGCCCCCGAGATAGACGGGCTTGCTGGCGGCGTCCGAGAGGGTGCCGGCGTGGGGGCGGGGCATGACGAGAACGGTGACGGCCTGGGTGCCGCGGGCGGGGCGGCCGGTGCGCGGATCGAGGAGGTGGCAGTAACGCTCGCCGTCGAGTTCGAAGAAGCGCTGGTAGTCGCCGGAAGTACCGATGGCTTCGCCGTCGCGCAGGGGCAGCGTGGCCAGCGGGCGGGGTTCGCGGGGGTGCTGGATGCCGACGCGCCAGGGCTGATCGCCCTTGCTGCCGAGAGCGAGGACGTTGCCACCGATGTTGATCAGGGCGTTGGTGACGCCGCGGGCTTTGAGGATGGCGGCCGCGCGGTCGAGTGCGTAGCCCTTGCCGTAGCCGCCGAGGTCGAGCTGCACTGCCGGGTTGCGGCTCGTGACGCGATCGCCGGCGATGCTGAGATCGGCCATCTGCGGATGGGCGGCGATGGTCGCGGCGAGTTTGGCCGGGTCGGGGGTGACCGCCTTGAAGGTGTCGGTGTGGAAGCCCCACAGGGCGATGAGCGCGCCGAGGGCCGGGTCGAAGAGTTCGTCGCCGGTGGCGGCGATGGCTTTGGCGTCGGTGAGCATCGCCGCGAGTTCGGGCGAGACGGGGATGTCCTTGCGACCGGCGGCGATGGCGTCGTTGAGGGCGGTGAGTTCGGAGGGTTCCCAGGCGTGGTAGGCCCGGTGCAGACGGTCGAACTCGCGCAGGACTTCGGCGACTGCGGCGCGGGATCTGTCTTCGGACGCGTCCCAGGTGAGCACTTCGACCCGGGTGCCGAATACGTAGGATTCCTGCTGGTGGAGGCGTTCACGGCTGCAGCCGGCGAGCAGGCCGGCTGCGCAGAAGAGCGCAACCAGCCAGGCGCCGAAGCGCAGGGGAAGGCGCAGGTTCAGGCGCACGCGGCTTCGAGGGTGTCGATGACGGCGCCGGGAACGTCGAAACCCGTTTGCGCGGTGATTTCGACCATGCAGGT
>CALMXT010000273.1 GCA_937871125.1 uncultured Zoogloea sp.
TCGGGACGGTCTGATTGGCGATCAGCGCGCCCATTTCGGCTCCAGGCACCGGGCGGGAGAAGTGGAAGCCTTGGCCGAGGCAGCAGCCGAGTTCATTGAGAATGGCTTGCTGCTCGGCAGTTTCGACCCCTTCGGCGATGGTCAGCAGCGACATGTCGCGGGCGATGCTGATGATGGCGCGGATCAGAGTGATGTCGTCCCGGTTGTTCTGCAGTTCGGAGACGAAGGAACGGTCGATCTTGATCACATCGAAGCGGAAGTTGCGCAGGTAGGACAGGCTGGCGTAGCCGGTGCCGAAGTCGTCGAGGGACAGCTTGATGCCGAGGGCGACCAGACCTTCGAGGGTCAGGCGGATGCGTTCGTCCTTGTCGAGGAGCACGCTTTCGGTGACTTCGATCTCCAGCCGGTCGGCGCTGAGCCCGTAGCGCGCCAGGGTGTCGCTGACGATGGCGACGAAATCGCTCTGGCGCAGCTGCGGAACGGCCACATTCACGGCCATGCGGATCGGGACGATACGCCGGGTGTCGGCGCCCGCATCCCAGATGGCAAGCTGTCTGCAGGCCTCGTCGAGCACCCAGGTGCCGATGGGAACGATCAGTCCGGTATCTTCGGCCACCGGGATGAAGCGGTCTGGCGGGATCAGTTCGTCGCCGGACGGCTGCCAGCGCAGCAGCGCCTCGCAGCCGACGATCCGTCCGCTCGCCAGCGCGATTTGCGGCTGATAGTGGAGCACCAGTTCGTGGCGGGCGAGGGCGTGGCGCAGGCCGTTTTCGGTCTGCAGGCGCTCGGTGGCCAGCAGGTTGAATTCGGAAGTGAAAAACTGGAAGTTGTTTCGGCCGAGGTGTTTGGCGTGGTACATCGCCGCGTCGGCGTTTTGCAGGAGGGTGCCGCTGTCGGTGCCGCTGTCCGGATACAGCGCGATGCCGATGCTCGGTGTGATCCGGAAGTCGTGTTCACGGACAAGGTAGGGCTCGGAGAGCGCCTCGAGAACCTTGCGGGCCACCGGGAGGCTCTGGGTCGGTTGGTCGAGGCTGGTGAGGAGCACGGCGAATTCGTCGCCGCCGAGACGGCTCACCGTGTCGCTGTTGCGCACCAGTCGGCTGAGGCGGGCGGCGACTTCCTGCAGGATTTCGTCGCCGGTGGCGTGGCCGAGGGAGTCGTTGACCGTCTTGAAGCGGTCGAGGTCGATCACCAGCACCGCCACCCGCTTGTCTTCCCGCTCGGCCCGCGCGATGGCCTGGGTGAGCCGGTCGAGGAACAGGCTGCGGTTGGGGAGTCGGGTGAGGATGTCGAATTCGGCCAGCTGACGAATGCGATCTTCGGCCTGTTTGCGTTCGGTGAGGTCGAGGAAGGTGCCCACGTAATGCAGCACGGCGCCGGATTCGTCGCGCACGGTGCAGATGTCGAGGTGTTCCGGATAGTGGCCGCCGTCCGCGCGCCGGTTCCAGATTTCGCCGCTCCACGAGCCCGTTTCCCGGATCGACTTCCACATGGTGCGGTAAAAATCGGCGTCGTGACGACCGGAGGCGAGCACGTCGGGACGCTTTCCGATCACGTCGGCGGCCGTATAGCCGGTGATTTCGACGAAGGACGGATTGACCGCCAGAATGCGCGCTTGCGGGTCGGTGATGATGATGCCTTCCTTGCTGCTGTCGAACACCCGCGCCGCCAGCCGCAGCTTGCCGGCCTGCCGTTCGAGGGCGCTGGCGTGCTCGTCGATGTGGCGCGTGTATTCCCTCAGCCGGTTGCTGATCCAGCGCGAAAAGAAGAACGAGGCGAGCATGGCGAGCCCGATGGCCACGCTGGAGGCCAGCGCCGCGTAGGGCAGGCGGCTGGACATGGATTCGAGCGCCGCGGTGCGTTCCGCGTCGATGGCCATCTGCATTTCCTGCTCGTCGATGGAGGCAATGACGACCATGTTCCAAGGCCGGTAGGGCCGCACGAGGGAGGTGCGGATGGCGGTGCGGCCGCCGTTCCGATCGGGCCAGGGATATTCGTGGTAGCCGCCGCCCTGTTTGCCCAGATCGAGGAGTTGTGCCCTGATCTTCTGGGTCTCCGGGGTGCCGACCGACTGGAAGTGCCGGCCCTCGTATTCCGGCCATTGGGGTTGCAACAGCAGGCGTCCGTCGAAGCTGATGGCGACGAAGCGGCCGGTATCGCCGAACCGCCACGCGCGCAGCCGCTCCAGACCTTCCTTGAGCCGCGCGTCCTGCCAGCGCTGGAGGTAGTCGCCGGTGCCGATGAGCCATCCATAGGGCTCGAAGGTCTTGACGAAGGCGAGCTTGTCCGACATTCGCTGCGGATTGTCGGGTGTATACCAGCGGTAGAACGAGAAACCCTCGCCGCCGCCGTCGCGCGCCGCGGCGATCAGCCCGCGCATGACGTAATGGCCGGTGTCGTCCCGGTTGTCCCAAAAGGACTTGCCCTCGAGATGGGGGGCAATCGGCAGGAGGACGCAACGGCCATCGGTGCTGTCGACGAAGAAATAACCACCCCCATCAAAAAAGCGCTGGGGACGCAGCGCTTCAAGGATCAGACGTTTTACTTCGGCTTCGGGCAGTCGGCCATGTTCGCGGTCGTAGATCGAGTGGGCGGTTTGGATGGCCATCCCGACTTTTTCCCGCAGTGCATTCCGGAGGGCCGATTCGGTGCGCGACTGCAGAAAATCCAGGTAGCCGATCGTCGCGTCCATTTCGCTGGCCAGGCGCTCTTTCTTCTTGACCGAGAGATTGCTTTCGAGCCGGTCGATGATCCGTTGGTGCTCGGCCAGTCCGATGAACAGAAAGCTCGTGCCAAGGGCGATGGCCAGCACGATGACGACGAGCAGCGTCCCGGCCAGATGAAGGCGGGGAAGGTTGCGGTCGGTAAGGTCTAGCTTCATGGGGCTTCGGTATCGGTGGCGATCGGTCGTCGTTACGGTGGAAACGCGGCTTGACCGCCTGCTGCTGAACTTGAATTAACGGCAGTGGAAGGTATTTCTAAACCGGGAGTTTTTAGCGCAGTGTGTACCCTCTGCAAAACCAAGGCTGGCGCGGGCAAACCGGGTGCCGGTCGGAGGAGGGAGCGCCGCATGTCCGAAATTTACGTCAGCACCGATATCGAAACCGACGGCCCGGTGCCGGGCCGGCATTCGGTGCTCAGCATCGGTGCCGTGGCTTTGACGGCCGACAAACAACTGGTCGGCAGTTTTTCGGCCAATCTCGAAACCCTGCCGGGCCGGGCGCCGGACCCGCGGACGATGGCGTGGTGGGCAACCCAGCCCGAGGCGTGGGCCGCCTGCCGCACTGATCCCGAGCCGCCGGATGTCGCGACGCGGCGCTTTGTGCGGTGGCTCCGCGCGCTGCCCGCGCGGCCGGTCTTCGTGGCCTATCCGGCGGCCTTCGATTTTCCGTTTGTGCTGTGGTATCTCAGCGAGTTTGCCGGCGAGAACCCCTTCGGCTATGCCGTCATCGACATCAAGACCTATGCCATGGCGGTTCTGAAGACGCCCTATCGCCGCAGCGGGAAGTCGGCGATGCCGGCCGGCTGGTTCGACCCCGTGCCCCATACCCACGTGGCGCTCGACGATGCGATCGAGCAGGGGCGCCTGTTCTGCAACATGCTGGCAGCGAGCCGCCTGGAAAAATAAAAACGGCAGCAACGCGGGCGTCGTTGCTGCCGTTCCGGTCCGAGGGCGGGCTTTCCGTTGGGTGCCCGGTGCGCGTCGGCGCGGCGTCAGCGGCCGCGCAGTCCGTTGGCTTGCGAGCGGCCCGGCGCCGGTTTGCCCTTGCGGGCGCGCTTGCCGATCCACTCCTGCCAGTCCCGCGGGGCGAGGGTGGTTTCGACGGCCTTGCCGCCGCGGGTGTTGGCGAGGAGGGTGATCGATTCGCGGGCGACGCAGACGGCGGCGAGCTGTTCGCCGTCGTCGAGGCCCATGACGATCACGCCGCGGCCGCCGCCGGCGAGTTCCTTCATCTGATCGAGGGGGAACACGAGGAAGCGGTCGGTGCTCGAGAGCGCCGCGAGCTGGAGGCCGTCGGCCGCATCGAAGAGCACCGGCGCGAGCAGTTTGCCGCCGGCGTCGACGGTGATGAACTGTTTGCCGGCGCGTTTGGTGGCGGTCATGTCGCCGAGGCGGCAGACGAAGCCGTAGCCGTCGGCGCTCGCCAGCAGCACGCGCTTGTCGGCGGGGCCGGCGAGCACGTGGGCGATCTTGCTGCCGGCGGGCAGTTCGACCAGGGACGCCAGCGGCGCGCCGTTGCCGCGGCCGTCGGGCAGCGTCGAGACGGCCACGGTCAGCGCCCGGCCGCCGTCGGTGAGGGCGATCAGCGCATCGACGCTGCGGCACTCGAAGGCCGCGCCGAGGTGGTCGCCGTCCTTGAAGGCGACGTTGGCCAGATCGACGCCGTGCCCGTTGCGGCAGCGCACCCAGCCCTTTTCGGACACGATCACGGTGACCGCTTCGTCCACCACCGTTTGCGTCATGCCGGCGCGGGCGGCTTCTTCCACCAGGGTGCGGCGTTCGTCGCCGTATTTGGCGGCGTCGGCGCGGATTTCCTTGATGACCAGCCGGCGCAGCTTGCCTTCGTCGCCGAGCAGGGCTTCGAGTTCGGATTTTTCGCCGCGCAGCTCGGCCAGCTCGCGCTCGATCTTGATGCCTTCGAGGCGGGCCAGTTGGCGCAGGCGGATTTCGAGGATGTCTTCGGCCTGCCGGTCGGTGAGGTCGAAGCGGGCGATCAGCGCCGGTTTGGGCTCGTCCGATTCGCGGATCAGGTGGATCACTTCGTCGATGTTGAGGAAGACGATGTGCCGGCCTTCCAGGATGTGGATGCGGTCATTCACCTGGCCGAGGCGGTGGGCGGTGCGCCGGCGCACGGTGGCGAGGCGGAAGCGCCCCCACTCGTGGAGGATGTCGGCGAGGGTCTTCTGGCCGGGGCGTCCGTCGAGGCCGATCATCACCATGTTGATCGACGCGGAGCTCTCGAGGCTGGTGTGGCTGAGCAGCAGATTGGCGAATTCGGCCACGTCCTGATTGCGGCTCTTGGGCTCGAAGACGAGGCGCACCGGGGCGTCCTTGCCGGATTCGTCGCGCACCCGGTCGAGGGCGCCGAGCATCAGCGCCTTGAGCTGGGCCTGATCGGCGTCGATGGATTTCTTGCCGGTCTTGGGCTGCGGATTGGTGAGGGTTTCGATCTCGAAGAGCACCTTCTGGGCCGATACGCCGGGCGGCAGCTCGTTGATGACCAGCTGCCACTGGCCGCGGGCGAGATCCTCGACGATCCAGCGGGCGCGCACCTTGAGGCTGCCGCGGCCGGTTTCGTAGGCCTGGCGGATGTCGGCCTTGGGCGAAATGATCTGGCCGCCGCCGGGGAAGTCCGGCCCGGCGATGTGGCTCATCAGCTCGGCGACCCCGGCTTCCGGGTGTTCGATGGCGTGGATCGCCGCGGCGGCCACTTCGCGCAGGTTGTGGGACGGAATCTCGGTCGCCATGCCCACCGCAATGCCGGAGGCGCCGTTGAGCAGCACGAAGGGCAGGCGGGCGGGGAGCAGCTGGGGTTCTTCGAAGGCGCCGTCGTAGTTGGGGCGGAAATCCACGGTGCCCCGGTCGATCTCGGAAAGCAGCAGCTCGGCGATGGGGGTCAGGCGGCATTCGGTGTAACGCATCGCCGCGGCCGAATCGCCGTCGCGGGAGCCGAAGTTGCCCTGGCCGTCCACCAGCGGATAGCGCAGCGAGAAATCCTGGGCCACCCGCACCATCGCGTCATACACGCTGCTGTCGCCGTGGGGGTGGTATTTGCCGATCACGTCGCCGACCACCCGGGCCGACTTGACGTGCTTGGCCCCGGACGACAGGCGCATCTCGCTCATGGCGTAGAGGATGCGGCGCTGCACGGGCTTGAGGCCGTCTTCCACCTGGGGCAGGGCGCGGGCCTTGACCACGCTCATGGCGTAGGCGAGGTAGGCGCGCTCGGCGTAGAGGTCGAGGGGCAGGGCATCGTCGCTGGCCAGCAGTGGGGTGGCGGGCGGCGGGGGCGCGGGCGGTGCGGCGGGCGCCGCCGGGGCGGACGGCAGGGAATCGAAGAGATCGGGTGTTTCGTTCATGGTGCGGCCTTGGGGCGCGACGAAGATCGCAGTAAGGGGCGCCAAAAATACCACAGGCGCGCCGCTTCCCTGTCGGGCGTTGCGGTGGCCGGCGCGGCGCGCAAGGCATTTGGGCTTGCGCGCAAGCTAAAAAGTCTCGCCCGCAAGGCGTCCGGCTTCGGCCGCAAGGCAAAAAACCTTGCGCGCAAGCTGTTTTGGCTCGCGCGCAAG
>CALMXT010000274.1 GCA_937871125.1 uncultured Zoogloea sp.
GGGGCTGGTGTTCGGCGAGCAGACGGTCGATGAGCTCGCGGTCGCAGATGTCGCCCTGCACGAAGATGTGCCGCGGGTCGCCCTTGAGCGAGGCAAGGTTTTCCAGATTGCCCGCATACGTCAGCGCATCCAGATTGACCACCGGCTCCGCGCTCACGCGAAGCCAGTCCAGAACAAAATTTGCACCGATAAAACCGGCGCCGCCAGTGACGAGAATCATCGAAAATCCTTGGGTAAGCTAAGCACACGTCCTTCCGCGCGTTGGCTCGCAGAGTTGCGCGGCGCGGTCGGGCGCAAGTATGACATTCTGCCCGGACGGGCCTCAGGAACCATTGCAAACAATCCATGCGCTCCCGCCGGATGTCAATATCCTGGGATGGACGCCGTTATTAGTGGTTGGCCCGTTGGAAAATCCCGATGACAGGGAGAATCGCGTGGCGAGGGAGGAGAGCCCAAAGATGGAGGCATTCGCAGAAGACAAGCCGCGCGGCCCGGTACGTGCGATTGTCGGCCCCACCGTTCTTGCCTTCCTGCTGGCCACCGTGGCGGGCAACTTCGCGGCCAATCGCATCCGGCAAGCCCATACCCAGGCCCGTGAGAGCGCCTTCGTTCTGGAAACGACCGAGATCAGACTCAAGATCGAAGAGCGCATCAAGGCCTACCGTCAGGTGCTGCGTGGCGCGCAAGCCCTCTTTGCCGCCTCCCAGCAAGTGACGCGTCAGGAATGGCATCAGTATGTATCCAGCCTGCGCCTGCATACCGACTACGCCGGCATTCAGGGCGTCGGCTTCGCGCTCCACCTGAGCGCAAACCAACTGGCAAGCCACGAACAGCACATCCGCGCAGAAGGCTTTCCCGACTACCGGGTCAGCCCGCCTGGGCCGCGCGACGAATATAGCGCCATCGTCTTCCTCGAACCCTTCGACTGGCGCAATCAGCGGGCCTTCGGCTACGACATGCTGTCCGAGCCGGTACGCCATGAAGCCATGGACCGGGCCCGCACCCTCGGAGTCGCGGCCATGTCCGGCAAGGTGCGTCTGGTTCAGGAGACCAGCACCGACATTCAACCCGGCGTTCTCCTATACCTGCCGGTTTTCCGCTGGGACGCCTCTCTCGACACCCCCGCGCAGCGGGAGCGGGCCTTCGTCGGGTGGGTCTACATGCCCTTCCGGCTGGGCGATCTGATCGCCGGCACGCTCGGCGAGTCGGCAGATCGCATCCGGATCCGCATCTTCGACGGGCACGACGACAACCCCGCGGCGCTGCTTTTCGACAGCCAGGCGGAGCGCCCGCCCGCCGCCGGCACGCTCACCCGCCGGGACATGCTGGAACTCGACAGCCGGGTTTGGACGCTCACCTACGACAGCACGTTCGGCAGCCCGCCCGACCAGGAAGCCATATGGCTTGAACAGACGGCGGTGGCGGTGATCGGCGCGCTGTTCGTCCTGCTGACAGCCTTCTTCTGCGCAGCGCGCCAGCGGGCGCACGCCCTGGACCACGCCAGCGCCTCTCTGCGCATCAGCGAGGCGCGCTACAGTGCCCTGGTGAATCTGTCCCACGACGGTATCGCCTCGCTTGACACCGAGCTGCGCTTCACTTTCGTCAATCCGCGCCTTTCGGCGCTGCTCGGCTACCCGGAGGCGGAGCTTGTCGGCCAGCGTTTCGACAGCCTTTGGCCAAGCGACGACCCGTCCCCCAAGCGCGCCCTCGCCGCACGGCTGCTGCGAGGCGAAAGCGCCACCTACGAACAGGAACTTAAGCGGGCCGACGGCCATCCCATCACCGTCATCGTCACCGACGCGCCGCACTTCGACGCCCACGGCATACTACGGGGCGTCATCCTGACCATCACCGATATCTCGGAACGCAAAGCCTCGGAGCAGCGCATCCACTACCTCGCCACCCACGACCCCCTCACCGGGCTGGCCAACCGCGCCATGTTCCTCGACCAGATGAACACCAGCCTGCTGATCGCCCAGCGCCACCACACGCGCTTTGCGCTGCTGTTCCTCGACCTTGACCGTTTCAAGGAGATCAACGATACCCTCGGCCACCCCGTCGGAGACGAACTGCTGATCACCGCCGCCCGGCGCATGCGTCAGGCGCTACGCGCCAGCGATCTGCTGGCTCGCCAGGGCGGCGACGAATTCATGATTCTTCTTCACGACATCCACTCGATGGAAGAAGCGCTCGGCGTGGCCGAAAAAATCCGCCACGCCATCAACCAGCCCTTCACCCTCGACGGCGCCGAACGTCTGGTTTCGGTCAGTATCGGCATCGCCCTCTACCCCGACCACGGAACCAGCATCGAAATCCTCACCCGCAACGCCGACGCCGCCATGTACCGCACCAAAACCGCCGGGCGCAACGGCACCAGCGCCGCCGGCGATGCGCCGTCCGCAAGCACCTGAACGCCCGTCAACCAGGAGACTCCATGTCCCGCCACACCAAAATCGTCGCCACCCTCGGTCCCGCCTCGTCGGACATCGCCACCCTCGAACGCCTGGTCCAGTCGGGGGTGGACGTGGTGCGCCTCAATTTCTCCCACGGCACCGCGGAAGACCACATCCAGCGCGCCGTGCAAATCCGCGAAGCGGCCCTGATGGCAAACCGCCCGGTCGGCATCCTGGCCGACATGCAGGGTCCGAAGATCCGCGTCGGCAAGTTCGAAGAAGGCAAGATCACGCTTCAGCGCGACACCGCCTTCATCCTCGACGCCAAACTCGCCGGGCCGGGCAACGTCCAGCGGGTCGGCCTCGACTACAAGGATCTGCCCCGCGACGTGAAGCCCGGCGACGTGCTCCTCCTCGACGACGGCCGCCTCAAGCTGGACGTCGAACGCGTGATCGGCCATGAAATCCACTGCCGCGTCAAAGTCGGCGGCGAACTCTCCAACAACAAGGGCATCAACCGCCAAGGCGGCGGCCTCACCGCGCCGGCCCTCACCGCCAAGGACATGGACGACATCAAGACCGCCGCGCAGATCGGGGTCGATTTCGTCGCCATCTCCTTCCCGAAAAGCTCCGCCGACATGTACATGGCACGCCAGTTGCTGCGGGCGGCCGGCAGCAGCGCCTTGCTGATCGCCAAGATCGAACGCACCGAGGCCGTCGCCAATCTCGAAGAAATCCTCGACGCATCCGACGGCATCATGGTGGCCCGCGGCGACCTGGCCGTCGAAGTCGGCGACGCCGCCGTGCCGGCCCTGCAGAAACGCATGATCCGCCTCGCCCGCGAGCGCAACAAACTCGCCATCACCGCCACCCAGATGATGGAATCGATGATCCTCAGCCCAGTCCCGACACGCGCCGAAGTCTCCGACGTGGCCAATGCCGTGCTCGACGGCACCGACGCGGTGATGCTCTCGGCCGAAACCGCCTCCGGCAAATTCCCGGTCGAAGTCGTCGAATCCATGGCACGCATCTGCCTGGAGGCCGAAAAGTCCGCCGAGGTCACGATGGACCGGGACTTTCTCGACCGCGTGTTTACGCGCATCGACCAGTCCATCGCCATGGCGGCCATGTGGACGGCCTACCACCTCAAGGTCAAGGCCATCGCCTCCCTCACCCAAACCGGCTCCACCGCCCTGTGGATGAGCCGGCTCAACAGCGGCGTCCCGATCTACGCCCTCACCCCGGAAATCCCGGCCCGCAACCAGATGACCCTCTACCGGGAGGTCTACCCGCTGCTCATGTCGCAGATTCACGCCGACCGGGATGTGATGCTGTGGGAAGCCGAGCAGATCCTGCTCGAACAGGGCGTGGTCGAATACGGCGACCTCATCGTGCTCACCATCGGCGAACCCATCGGCGCCGCCGGCGGCACCAACACCATGAAGATTGTCCGCGTCGGCGAGACGCCCAAACCGGGCATCGTGTAAGGCCTAACACCCGAGAACAAATCTTGCCCCTGCCGGGCGCGCAAGGGGCATGCCGACACGCTAGAATTCCACCTTTTACGTCGACCCCCGGCCGGGCTCCCGGCCATCGGAGAAAAACCATGCCTCTCGTTTCCATGCGTCAGCTTCTCGACCACGCCGCCGAAAACGGCTACGGACTGCCCGCGTTCAACGTCAACAACCTCGAACAAGTCCAGGCCATCATGGAAGCGGCCGCGGAAACCGACAGCCCGGTGATCATGCAAGCCAGCGCCGGCGCCCGCAAATACGCCGGCGAAGCCTTCCTGCG
>CALMXT010000275.1 GCA_937871125.1 uncultured Zoogloea sp.
GCCAAACTCAAGCTTGCCGGTTTCAAGACCTTCGTCGACCCGACGACCGTGCTCACGCCCGGCAATCTGGTGGGCGTGGTCGGGCCGAACGGTTGCGGCAAGTCGAACATCATCGATGCGGTGCGCTGGGTGCTGGGCGAATCGCGGGCCTCCGCGCTGCGCGGCGGTTCGATGATGGACGTGATCTTCAACGGCTCGACGACCCGCAAGCCGGTTTCGCGGGCGAGCGTCGAACTGGTCTTCGACAATGCCGAGGGCCGCGCCGCCGGCCAGTGGAAGCCCTATGCCGAAGTGGCGGTCAAGCGTGTGCTCGACCGCAGCGGCGAGTCGACCTATTACATCAACGGAATGCAGGTCCGCCGCAAGGACGTGATCGACCTGTTTCTCGGCACGGGCCTGGGGCCGCGCGCTTACGCGATCATCGAGCAGGGCATGATCTCGCGCATCATCGAGGCCAAGCCGGAGGAAATCCGCGGTTTTCTCGAAGAGGCCGCGGGTGTCACCAAGTATCGGGAGCGGCGCAAGGAAACCGAGGGAAGGCTGTCCGATGCCCGCGATAACCTGACCCGCCTCGACGACATCCGCAACGAACTCGGCCAGCAGATCGGCAAGCTCGAAGGGCAGGCCGCGGTGGCCGAGAAATATCGCCAGCTCACGACCAGCCTGTCCGAGCGTCAGAATCTGTTGTGGTTGCTCAAGCGCAACGAGGCCCGCGCCGAGCGCGGCCGGCTCATGGAAGAACTTGCCGATGCAACCCGCCGCATCGACGCCGATTCAACCCGTCTGCAGGAGCTCGAAGGCCAGCTCGAAACCGCCCGCGACGCTCAGTTTGCGGCCAACGAAGGGGTGCAGCAGGCGCAGAGCGCGCTGTTTGCAGCCAGTTCGGAGCTGACCCGTCTGGAGGGCGAACTGGCTCGTCTGCGCGATAGCCGTCGGATTCTTGAAAGCCGTCTGGCCCAGTTGGAGCGTGACGACGCTCAGTGGCGCAGCCAGCTGGAAAATCTCGCGGCCGAGGGGGAGCGCTGGCAGGGCTTGCTCGATAACGCCGCATTGCGCGCCGAGCAGGCAGAGGGGCGGCACGCCGAATTGAGCGAACGTCTGCCCGAAGCCGAGGAGGCTCAGCACAGCGCCGACGCCGCCGCTGCCGCAGTGCGCCGGGAACTCAATCAGGCCGAACAGCAGATCCGCGTCGAGGAGGCCCACCGGGTCAGCAGCGAACGCACGCTGGATACGCTTGCCCAGCGCCGGACGCGGCTGCAGCAGGAGCAGGCTTCGGTGCAGGCGCCGGATTTGGCTGCGGTGGCCGAGCGCGAGGCCGCGCTTGCCGAGATCGAAGACGCGTTGGCCCAGCGCCAGGCCGATCTTTCCGACGCGCAGGGTCAATTGCCCGGCGCCCAGCAGGCGCTCAAGCAGGCCCTGGAAGCCGAACGTCAGGCCCAGCGGCATGCTACCGAATTGCGAGCGCGGCGCGAGGCCTTGGTCCAGTTGCAGAGCAAGGTCCAGGTTCAGGGGCAACTCGGCGATTGGCTCAAGCGTCATCGCCTCGACGGCCTCAAGCCGCTGTGGCAGCGCATCCGCGTGGAAGCTGGCTGGGAGCTGGCGCTCGAAGCGGTGCTGCGCGAACGTCTTGCCGCCTTGCCGGCCGACGATGGCCGGGTCGCGTTGGCGGCATTGGGCGACAAGGTGCCGGGCGCCTTCGCGTTTTTGCTGGCCGACGCTCCGGCGGTCGACGATGGGTGTCCTGCGCCGGACGGATTGCGGCCGCTCGCCGAGCTGGTCGGCGCCGATGGCGAACTCGCGGGCGTGCTGGCGGCCTGGTTGGCGCGGGTGTTCGTCGCCGACGATCTGGGCGTGTGGCTCGACCGGCGCGACGAATTGCCGCCCGGCGCACGACTGGTCTCCCGCGACGGTCGCCTTCTGAGCCGCCATGCGCTGATTCACTATGCCCCGGATTCGCGCACCCACGGCGTGATCGAGCGCCAACGGGAGATCGATCAACTCGGGGTGGAGGTTAATGCCGCTCAGGATGCCGCGGGGCTCGCGCGGGAGCGCGTCGGCGAGGCGGAGGCGTTCGCCACGCGCCTTCAGGATGCCCTTGGCAACCTCCGTCGCGACGTCCAGTCGCTGCAGGCGAGAGTCCATGCCGAGCAGGTGGATGTGCTCAAGCTCAATCAGGCGCGGGCGCGCTACGAAGAGCGTTGTGGCCAGATCGACCGGGATCTGGGCGAAATCGCCCACGCCGAGCAGTCCGAGCGGGATCGCCTGATGCGTGCCGAAACCGAACTGGAACGCAGCCGGGAGCTGGCCGAGTTGCAACGTGGCCGCCTCGATGCGGCCGAGGCGGTGTGCCGCGAGCGTGAGAGCAGCTTGCGCGAAACCCGCGCCCTGGAGCAGGCGCTGGCCCGGGAGCTGCAAGAGGCGCGTCACTCCGAGCGGGAATGCGCGAGCAAGCTCGACGACATCTCCCGCAACCGCGCGCTGGCCGCCGAGCAACTCGAACGCACCGCCGAGGAGCTTGCCGAGCGTCGCGAATCCTTGCTTGAGATCGACGAAGTGTCGGTGGCGGCCGCGCTTCAGGATGCACTGGCTCTGCGCGAAACACGGGAAGTCGCCCTTGCTGCCAGTCGCAACACGCTGGAAGGCGCCAACGGTCTTTTACGCGGGCTGGAAGAAGATCGGCTGCGCACGGAGCACGCCGCCGCACCCCAGCGCGAACGCGTCGCCGACTTGCGCCTGCGTGTTCAAGCCGCCGAGTTGGCGGAAGCCCAGCACGCCGCGCGTCTCGATGAGGGCGAAGCCGACGAGGCGGCGCTGCTGCCCCTGCTTACGGCGGATCTCAAGGAAATCTCGCTGCAGCGGGAAGTCGGCCGTCTCGGTCGAGAGATCGCCGAACTCGGGCCGGTCAATCTGGCTGCGCTGGATGAGCTGAAGGCCGCTTCGGCACGCAAGAATTATCTCGATGTGCAGACCGAGGACCTCGTCGGCGCCATCGAAACCCTCGAAGATGCCATTCGCCGGATCGATCGCGAAACGCGAGAGCAGCTTCAGGAGACGTACAATACGGTGAATCATCATTTCGGCAGCTTGTTTCCCATGCTGTTCGGCGGTGGTGAAGCGCGGCTGGTCTTGACCGGCGACGAGATTCTCGATGCGGGCATCTCCATCGTCGCCCAGCCTCCAGGCAAGAAGAACAGCTCGATCCAGCTGCTTTCGGGCGGTGAAAAGGCTTTGACGGCAATTGCGCTGGTGTTTTCGATGTTCCAGCTCAATCCGGCACCTTTCTGCATGCTGGACGAGGTGGATGCGCCGCTCGACGATTCGAACACCGAACGCTACTGTCAGATGGTCAAGCGCATGTCGGCACAAACCCAGTTTGTGTTCATCAGCCACAGCAAGATCACCATGGAGATCGCGCAGCAGCTGGTGGGGGTGACCATGCAGGAGCGGGGTGTGTCGCGGGTGGTGGAAGTGGATATCGAGGAAGCGCTGCGGCTGGCCGAAACGGTCGCAGCCTGACGCAGGAAACAAGGGAATTCGATGGCAATCAGTGAATTGCAGGTGGGTTTGATCGGTGCCGGTGGCGTTGTCGTCGTCGGCATCTTTGCGTTCAACAAGTGGCAGGAGCGCAAGCACCGCAAACAGATGGATGCACTTTCCAGTCTCGAGCCGCTCGGCAGCAGCGAAGTGCCGGCGCGGGTTGCAGACGATCGTGTGGAGCCGGTCATCGGCGGTGAGGCGCCGGTGCGCGCCCAGCCGAGTGCGCGGGACGTCAAGGACGCCAGTGCCCGCCGGGTGCCGCCGCTGCTGCCGCCCGAGGTGGACGAGCGGGCCGATTGGGTGGTGCGCATCGAGGCCATCGAGCCGGTGGTCGGCGGTCGTCTGCTGCAGTCGGCCGCTCAGCACCTCGACGGCATCGCCAAGCCCTTGCGCTGGTTCGGCTTTTCGGATTCCGGCAACCGCTGGGATGTGATCGACGCCAGCAGTGGCAGAAGCTATCACTGGGTGTGCGTGGCGCTGCAACTGGTCGATCGTCGCGGTCCGGCCAGCGATGGCGATCTGACCCGTCTCACCGGCGGTCTGCAGCGCATGTGCGATCTTTTCATGGCGATTCCGTCGCTGCCGGCCAAGGCCGAAGCGCTCGAACAGGCGGCGGAGCTCGATCGTCTGTGCGCCGGGGTGGATATCCAGATCGGCGTCAATGTGCTGGCGCGGGATGTCGTTTTCGCCGGAACCAAGCTGCGCGGGCTGGCCGAGGCTGCCGGGCTCGAACTGCTCGGCGACGGCTGTTTTCACGCCCGCGACGAACTCGGTGTGAGTCTGTTTGTGCTCTCCAACCTCGAACCGGTGCTGTTCGCCGCGGAAGAGATGCGCAACCTCACCACCCAGGGCGTGACGTTGACCCTCGATGTGCCGCGGGTGGCCGACGGGGTGCGGGTGTTCGAGCGCATGATGGCCTTCGCCCAGCAACTTGCCGACGCGCTCAACGGCGCGGTGGTGGACGACAACCGTTCGCCCTTCGGCGAAAAGGCGGTGGGTCTGATCCGCGCCCAGATCGAGCAGTTCCAGGGGCAGATGATCGAGCAGGGCATCGCCCCGGGCTCGCCGCTGGCTCTGCGTCTGTTCTCCTGAGCGGGACGCTTTATGGTGGCAAGCACGGAAGTCCGTGCGCGGGTCGACGCTCTGCGCACGGAGTTGCAACGTCACGATTACGCCTATTACGTACTCAACGATCCAGCGGTGCCGGACGCCGAGTACGACCGGCTGTTCCGTGAACTTCAGGCGCTGGAGTCTGCCCATCCCGAACTGATCTGTCCCGATTCGCCCACCCAGCGCGTGGGCGGCCAGCCGTCCCCCGAGCTTGCGGCGGTGCAGCATGCGGTGCCGATGCTGTCGATTCGCACCGAAACCGACACGACCGACCAGGGGGCGGTTGCCTTCGATGCGCGCGTGCGTCGGGCGCTGGGGCTGGACGACACGGCGCCGCCGGTGGTCTATGCCGCCGAGCTCAAGTTCGACGGACTGGCGATCAGCCTGCGTTACGAACAGGGCGTGCTCGTTCTTGCCGCCACCCGCGGCGACGGCAGCACCGGCGAGGATGTGACTCGCAATGTCCGTACCCTGCGCCAGATTCCGCTGCGCCTCCACGGCGCGCCGCCGCCGGTTCTGGAGGTGCGCGGCGAGATCTTTATGCGACGGGACGATTTCGAGCGCCTCAACGTCGCTCAGGAAGCCGCCGGCCAAAAGCGCTTCGTCAATCCCCGCAACGCGGCGGCCGGCAGTCTGCGCCAGCTCGACCCGACGATCACCGCGCGGCGTCCGCTGTCCTTTTTTGCTTACGGGCTTGGCGAGGTGCAGGGCTGGGCTGTGCCCGACACCCACAGCGGCGTGCTCGATGCGTTGGCGGCTTTCGGTCTGCCGGTCTGCGAACATCGGGTCCGCGCCGCCGGGCCGCAGGAGTTGGCCTGTTTTCATGCCGACATGGCGGCGCTGCGTGAAAGTCTGCCTTTCGACATCGACGGGGTGGTCTATAAGGTGGATTCCATCGCCCGGCAGCTGGAGCTGGGTTTCGTTTCCCGCGAGCCGCGCTGGGCCGTGGCGCACAAGTATCCGGCCCAGGAGGTGGCGACCCGCCTGCTCGGCATCGACGTTCAGGTCGGGCGCACCGGGGCGATCACGCCTGTCGCACGGCTCGAACCGGTGTTCGTCGGCGGCGTGACGGTGACCAACGCCACGCTGCACAACCAGGGCGAGATCGACCGCAAGGATGTACGCATCGGTGACTGGGTGATTGTGAGGCGGGCCGGCGATGTGATTCCCGAGGTGGTCGGTCCGATCGTTGAGCGTCGTGAAGGCGATCCCGCGCGCTTCGACCTGCTTGCCGCCATCGACCACAAGTGTCCCGAGTGCGGCTCCCATGTGGTGCGCGGCGAGGACGAAGCCGTTGCCCGATGCACCGGCGGCTTGTATTGCCCGGCCCAGTGCAAGCAGGCGCTGCTGCATTTTGCCGGGCGGCGGGCGGTGGATATCGACGGCTTGGGCGAACAGATCGTCAATCAGCTGGTCGCCGCCGGCATCGTCAAGACGCCGGCCGATCTTTACGACGCCGCCCGCGTCAATGCGGAAACGCTGGCCGGGCTGGATCGCATGGGCGAAAAATCGGCGATCAATCTCGTCAGGGCGATCGACCGGAGTCGCGAGACGACGCTAGCCCGTTTCATTTTTGCGCTGGGTATCCGCAATGTCGGCGAGACCACCGCCAAGGATCTGGCCCGCCATTTCGGCGGTCTCGATGCGCTCCTCGCCGCCGATGAAGGGGCTTTGCTGCAGGTGCCGGATGTGGGGCCGGTGGTGGCGCGCTGTATCGTCGAGTTTCTGGCCGAGGATCACAACCGTGAGGTGATCGCCAGCCTGAAGCAGGTCATGCGCTGGCCGGAAACCGAAGCCGCGGCACGGCCGGCGGACGGTCGCTTGGCCGGCAAAACTTTCGTTCTGACGGGTACCTTGCCGACGCTGCGGCGCGACGAGGCAGCGGCGCTGATCGAGGCTGTCGGCGGAAAGGTTGCCGGTTCGGTGTCGAAGAAGACCGATTACGTGGTGGCCGGTGCGGATGCCGGCAGCAAACTCGACAAGGCCCAGCAACTCGGTCTGGTCATTTTGGGTGAAGAGGAATTGCTGGAGTTGCTGCGTCAGGTGGATACTGCGCCGCTCGATAGTCAGGATGAATTTTTTGAGGAAAAACGATGAAGAAACTGACAAAAGCTGTATTTCCGGTTGCAGGTCTCGGGAGTCGTTTCCTGCCGGCCACCAAGGCGAGTCCCAAGGAGATGATGCCCATCGTGGACAAGCCGTTGATCCAGTACGCGGTCGAAGAGGCTGTTGCTGCGGGCGTGACCGATCTGGTGTTTATCACCGGCCGTTCGAAGCGGGCCATCGAGGATCACTTTGACAAGGCTTACGAGCTTGAAACCGAACTCGAGATGCGCGGCAAGGCGGAATTGCTGAAGATCGTCCGCGATACAGTGCCTTCCCACGTCAATTGCATCTACATTCGTCAGGCGGAAGCTCTCGGTCTTGGCCATGCGGTGCTGTGTGCGGCGCCGGTGGTGGGCGACGAGCCTTTCGCAGTGTTGCTTGCGGACGATCTGCTGGATGCGAGCAACGAGTTGCCGGTGATGCGCCAGATGGTGGATGTATTTAACTACAACCGCTGCTCAGTGCTGGGTGTGATGAATGTCGATCGCGAACAGACGAAGCAATACGGCATCGTGAGCACCGAGCGCGATAGTGGCGAGATTCAGCGGGTTACCGGGATCGTCGAAAAGCCGAAGCCCGAGGATGCGCCGTCCACCCAGGCGGTGATCGGGCGCTACATCCTGACTGGACGGATTTTCGATCACTTGCGCCAGCTCACGCCCGGTGCGGGCGGCGAATTGCAGCTGACCGATGCAATCGCCTCGCTGCTCCAGGAGGAGGCTGTGCTGGCCTACCAGTTCAAGGGCGTGCGCTACGACTGTGGCTCCAAGCTTGGCTATCTGCAGGCCACTGTCGAATTGGGACTGAAGCATCCGGAAGTGGGCGCAGCGTTTGCGGCCTTCCTGGCGTCGCGGGGCTGATCTCGGGATATCTCTGAGGAAGGGGCGGGGGCGATCCGCTTGATGTCTTGGCGGGCCTGGATTCAGCCCAACGAACCAAACGCAGGATAAAAAAACGCGGCTCGATGGCCGCGTTTTTTGTCTGCAGCGGGGACGAAGCCCCGGCCTTT
>CALMXT010000276.1 GCA_937871125.1 uncultured Zoogloea sp.
GCGTCGAGCTTGTCGAGGGTTGCAGTGTCGAGCACCCGGAAGCCGAAGAAGTCGATCCCGGCACGGTCGGCCTCGCGGATCACGTAGCTGTGATGATCGCGTTCGTCCCAGCACTTGAAATACACCCGTCCCTGGGCATCGCGGCCGGTTTCCACCAGGCCGAGTACTTCCTTGTAAAAGCGCACCGATTCGTCGAGATCGAGAACGCGGACCTGGGCGTGGCCAGGACGAAGAACGCCGGTAAGAGCCATGTGTTGTCTCCTTTTATGGTTTTGCAGTGAAGTGGTGTCAGACGGGAACGCGGGGGTGGGAAGTCGCGCCGCAGACGGATTTCTGCAGCTTTCCGATCACCCTCACGGAAAGGTCGCCGGAGGGATACACGCGGCAGGCGAGCAGGCGACGGTGATTGCGGTCGTCGTCATCGACGTGGTCGCAACTCATCGCGCGGGTGCGGAATTCGCCGTCCAGGATCTCGACCTTGCAGACGCCGCAGCCGCCGCCCCGGCAGCCCATCGGAATCCCGCGCCGTCCGAGGCGCTGCATGCCTTCGAGCAGCGATTCGGTGGGGGCGCAGGTGTAGGTGACGCCGTTGTCTTCGATCCTGACCGTGTGTGCCATGTGTCCTCCAGGTGTCCATCGACGCTTTTGTCAGCCGGCGGATAAATCAGCTCAGCTTATGCATCGGTAAGAATTACTAATGCACCGTCCATGCTAGATTCGCAGCCCACTGTTTTTAAATGAAAAATCCAAACCCCCCGAAAAACGCCATCTAGATCGCCTTCCGCTTTTGTCCAGCGGGGCTTGTCGCCTTACAAAGACGTAAAGCTGCAGTGCAGCAAAAACCCGGCGCGACGACGCCCACAATGACGAAACCCGCGGGCCATCGGGGATGGCGCGCGGGCGCGGGGATGCAGCGGAAGAAGCGGGGTCAGGTGGCCGGCGTCGTGCCCTGGCGCAGCCGGTAGGCGAGCTGGCGGCGGGTGATGCCGAGCAGCTTCGCGGCGTGGGTGAGATTGCCGCCGGCGCGCTGGACCGCCAGTTCGAGCAATCGGGCCTCGTGCCGCTCGAGGTTGAAGCCGTCCTGCAGGATGGATTCGTAGAGCCGGCTGCGGTTGGCCTCGCTTTCGTTGCCGACCACGCCGGCCCGGTCCACCTCGGCGCCGGCCACGCTCGCCGGCGCACCGCCGGCGAACAGGTGTTCGATCTCGATCAGCCCACCGTTGGGTGCCAGCAGCACGCCGCGCTCGATGAGGTTTTCCAGCTCGCGCACATTGCCGGGCCACGGGTAGGCCTTGAGCGTGCCCATCGCCTTCTCGGAAATGCCCTGCAGCTTCTTGTTGTAAGAGCCCTCGTATTTTTCGAGCAGCGCCGTAGCCAGCAACGGCACGTCGCAGCGACGCTCGCGCAGCGGCGGAATCACCACCGGGTAGGTGGCGAGGCGATAGTACAGATCGGCCCGGAAGCGGCCGTCGGCGATGGCCTGCTGGAGATTGACGTTGGTGGCGGCCACCAGACGCACATTCACCTTACGGGTCTGGTCGTCGCCGAGGCGCTCGATCTCGCCGGTCTGCAGCACCCGCAGCAGTTTGACCTGGGTCGCCGGCGACAGGTCGCCGACTTCGTCGAGGAACAGCGTGCCGCCGTCGGCGCGCTCGAAGCGGCCCGGCCGCGAGGCCTGGGCGCCGGTGTAGGCGCCCTTCTGGACGCCGAACAGTTCGGATTCGATGAGGTCGTGGGGAATCGCCGCGCAGTTGATCGCCACGAAGGGCTGGTCGGCCCGGTCGCTGTGGTCGTGCAGCCAGCGGGCGAACATCTCCTTGCCGACGCCCGTCTCGCCGAGCAGCAACACGTTGATCGGACTGGTGGCGGCCTTGCTGACCAGATCGAAAGCCGCCCGGAAACCCGTCGAATTGCCCACCAGCTTGCCGGTGGGGAAAGGCTCGCGCCGGCTGCCGCGCAACTGGGTCAGCTCGCTTTCCTGCTGGAGGAAGCGGGGCACGCCGTCGACGCGGCGGAAGTAATCGAGGTAGCCGTCGGCCTCGCCCCACGCTTCGGCGGGTTTGCCGACGAGCAGACAGCGGCTGTCGCCCTTGCCGACGCATTCCACCTCGCGAAACACGATGAAGCGTTTGAAGAACTGGCTGCAGTAGCCCGACGCAAAACCGACGATGGTCCAGCACACCGGGTCGTCGCCCACCCCGAACTGCTGGATGTGGGATTCCGCCTCCCAGGAGTTGTCGAGGGTGACTTCGCCGAAGAAAGTGCCCCGCGCCCAGTCGATCTTCGAGTCGATGATGGTCGCCTTCACCGTGCCCTCGAAGGCGTGCAGCTCGGGACCGATGCCGAACACGTCGTTGGGATCGCCCTCGCCGTAGAGCTTCTGGGCCAGCTCGCCGTCCTGCATGCCGGCCACGAAGCCCATCCGCACGAGCATGCCCCGCGCCTCGTGATCGCCGACGGTGTCGATCAGCTCGCGTCGCAGCGCGCCGATCGCCCGCGCGTGGAGCAGCAGCATGCGATTCTCGTCGAGCCAGATCTGGCCTTCGTCCACGTTGAAGCGCAAGCGCGAGCGCAAATTGAACTGCTCGATCAACCTCTGGTGTTTCATGTCTGTCTCCCACCCGGCCTGTCTTTGTCCGCCCGGCCTCTTCGAGCCGGGTCGTTCCGGCGGCGCAACTGCCACGCCGTATCGCCACTCCTCCGCAAGCGCACCGGAACGCCGTATCAGCGCCCTTCGTCTTCCGAGGCCATGTTCATCCGCCGGGTAAACATCTGCCCGAAGGCCTCGTCACGCTTGCCGCCCACCCGGAACGCTACGTCTTGCCGGAAAGCCTCCTCGGTCAGCGCGCAACGTGCCGCTGGAAGGATAAGCCTTTCCTCGGCGCCGAGGTGTCGCCACCGGGCGTCGGCAAAACGCTCGACGGCCTCCGCCAGCCCGGCCACATCGGCCGCGCGGCCGAACAGGAATTGCGCTTCCTTCGGGCACTACAGGCTCTCGGGGAAGGCCCGGATGCAATGCATCGTCGGTGCCAGCAGATGAGTCTGGATTCCCGACGTTGGCCGGCTTGACGACGATGTCGGTCGCCACCCCGACGCCGGCCAACGGGCCGCGGTTTCGAGAAAGCGGCGATGTACGGATGCTTCGTCGGGATCATCTTGTCGAACG
>CALMXT010000277.1 GCA_937871125.1 uncultured Zoogloea sp.
GGGGTGTCGTCGGTGAACCAGCCGTCCACGTGGCCGTCGATGGAGATGTTGTTGTCGTCGTAGAAGGCGATGAGCTTGCCGAGGCCCCAGGTGCCGGCCAGCGAACAGGCTTCGTGGGAGATGCCTTCCATCAGGCAGCCGTCGCCCAGGAACACATAGGTGTGGTGATTGACGATGGTGTGGCCGGGGCGGTTGAAGCTGTCGGCCAGGATCTTTTCGGCCAGCGCCATGCCGACGGCGTTGGTGATGCCCTGACCGAGCGGGCCGGTGGTGGTTTCGACGCCGGGGGTGTAGCCGACTTCCGGGTGGCCCGGGGTCTTGCTGTGAAGCTGGCGGAAGTTTTTGAGGTCGTCGATGGACAGATCGTAGCCGGTGAGGTGCAGCAGGCTGTAGATCAGCATCGAGCCGTGGCCGTTGGACTGGACGAAGCGGTCGCGGTCGGCCCACTGGGGATTGGCGGGGTTGTGACGCAGATGGCGGCGCCACAGGACTTCGGCGATCTCGGCCATGCCCATGGGGGCGCCGGGGTGACCGGAATTGGCCTTCTGGACGGCATCCATGGCCAGCGCGCGAATCGCGCCAGTCAGGGAGTTGAAGACGGGCGGCTTGACGTTACGCGAAGAGGACATCGAAGAGCTTTCGGCCGGGGGAACGGCGCGCAAAGACCGCAATTATCTTTGATTTGTGGGGGCTTGGGTAGCCTTGCCGTGGTGATTGTGACTGTCGCCCCCATCACGGCTGCGCTTCAGAAACTCCGGCATAATCCGCCTCGCCATCGTGGCTTTACATTTTTTTACATCGCGTCCGCTGATGCCGTTCCTGTCCCGCTCCGCAAGCTGTGTCCTGGTCCTTGCTGCGCTGTTTCTCAGTGCCTGCGGCAGCATGAAGTACACCGTCGACGACGGGCGCAAGGTCAACGAAACCCTGTTGGGTAATTTACGCGCCCTCGGTCACGGCGAGCGCGCCTTGCGTCCGGCCATCGCGCGTTCGGCGGCGCTGGCCGATCCGGACTGCAGTCATCAGTGGGAACTGCCCTTCAGCGTGGCGACGAGCTATGACTGGGAGGAGGACGACCGGGTGGCGTGGGTGCGCGCGTTACAGGTGGACGAACGCCTGACGGTGGTGGCGGCGGCGCCGGACATCGGCCTTCAGCCCGGCGACAAGCTTGTCGATCTCAAGGGTTACAAGAAGGACGACGCCAACAAGATGCTGGCCGAACTGGCCGAGTTGCGCGACGACGGCAAGCCTTTTCCGGTGCGAACGGCGGCCGGCAAGACGGTGATCGTCACGCCGCTGCAGGTGTGCCGCGGCTACGTTCGTCTGGCCCCGCCGGTGACGCCGGGCTATCAGGATTTCCACTGGCTGATGAGCATCCACCCGCTTGAAATCTTCCGGCCGCAGATTTCTCCGGACGAGGCGTTGTGGATGGTGCTGTGGACCCAGGGTTTGTCCGAGGAAGGCGGCGCCCGCATGAAGACCTATCACTACAGCAAAGAGGTGGTGTCGACGCTGTTCGAGATCGCATCGCTCGCCACCGGCCTCAATGCGGCGGCGCAGGCGGCCAAGGTTGCGGTGAATCAGGCGGCCCAGTCAGCCGCTGCAGCAGCCGCCAGATCGGCGAGCGAAGCGGTGACCCGGCAGGCGCTGCAGGAAGCAGCCCGCAAGATTGCCGAACAGGCGGCCCAGGACTACGCCCAGAAGGTTGGCGAGGAAATCGCCAAATCGGTCGGTCGGCAGGCCGGCAGCGTACTGCGCGATACGTTCATGGCGCGGGTTGGAATGTCGGTGTCGAGCCTGTCGTGGGTGGCGACAACGGCTTTCGACGATGCCGACCGCTGGGCCTACGACCGGATCGGCAAGCTTGGCGGCGATCCGCTGGCCGGGGCGACCTTGCATCAGAAGTTGCTCGACCGGAGTCTGGTGAGCAATGCCTTCGTGTTCGATGAAGATCGTTTGGTGAAGCTTGCGGCACTGGCGCGCCAGACCCAGCGGGGCGAGATGCTGGCGGCGGTGCTCAAGGGCGCGTCCCTCGAGGCCTTCGCCCTGAAGCTGTCCGAGCTGCCGAGCGCCGACGACGATGTCGGCGCAATGGCCATGCATTCGGACGGCGAAGAACTTGTGGTGCCGGCCGGGCTCGGCCAGACCGGCTTGATCGATGCCATGCTGAGAATGCCTTTCGAGTCGGGGGCCGATTGATTTCATGGAACGCATAGGTGCGCACTTCGTGATCCGCGTTTTGGCTTGCGGATTCGTCGTTTCACTGTCGGCACTGGCGGGCGGCGCCTGCGCCCAGCAGACCCCGGCCAGCGGTGCCATGCCGGACGATTCCGGGCCCGCGCCGGACTGCCCGCTCATGATGCAGGAAGCCGAAATGGGCTTCGAACGCGCCCGTCAGGCTGGCGCGGCCAAACGCTGGAAGGAGGCGGTGCCGCTGTTGCGCGAGGCGGGCAGTGCCTTTCTGAACGTTGCGGCGAGTTGCCCGTCGGTCGCGGCCCAGGCCAACAGGCAGGGCGACCGGGCGATGCTTGAGCTGAAGACCGCCGAGGCCGCGTCCGCCCACCAGAGCGATTGTCAGCCGCGTCTCGACAAGGCGCTCGATCTCGACCTGCGGGCTACCGTGGCGCGGGGCGAGAAGGGCGATCCGGCGCAAATCGAAGGCTTGCTCGCGGAAGCCGAAAGCACCTGGCGTGAGGCGGTGGAGTTGTGCCAGTCGCCTCAGCGCGAAAAGGCCGAGAAGAGCCTTGCCGCGACGATCCGCGTGCGCAGCGCCAATGCAGAACTGCTCAATTCCGGTCCGGCCTGCGATGCGGCCTGGAAAAGCGCGGCTTCCCTGGTCGATTACGCCAAGACCGCCTGGAAGGACAGGCGCTGGGACGATGCCGCCATGCTCTACGGGAAGGCTGCGATGGCCTGGGAAGGCGCGGCGGAAAAGTGCTCCGGCACACGTCAGCAGCAGGCTCAACGGAAGGTCGAACAGAGCCAGATCGACGCCCATAACGCCGAGCACTGTGGCCCGCTGTGGGATCGCGCCACCGAGCACACTCAGCAGTTGCGCACCGCCGGCGTCGCGGTTTCGGCCACCGACAAGGATCTGCTGTCGATGAAAGCCGAAGTGGTTTGGCGCGAAGCGGTGGGCCAGTGTCGCGGCAATCCCCAGGCGCTGGCCCGGACCAACGCCGATGCCATTGCCCGCGAACGCGGCACGCCGCTGTCGCCCCAGGCGATGGCCCAGTACGGCAGCGGCAAGGCGCCGCCGCCCGCGGTCGCACCCGCGGTCACGCCTGTGGCGTTGACCGCGCGGGCGCCGGCCGTTCCGTCGGCGGCCGTTCCGTCGGCGGTCGTTCCGTCGGCGGTCGTTCCGTCGGCGGTCGCTCCCGTGGCGGTCGCTCCGGTGGCGCCAGCGCCGTCTGTTGCGCAGGCCGAAGCGCCGTCTGCCACACCCGGCGAAGTGGTGTTGGTCGCCGGCGACACGACCTATCGGGGGGCTTTCGTGCTGGGCAAATCCGGTGCGGTGAGCGGCTCCGGAACCGTCGAATGGACCAATGGCGAGAGTTACACCGGCATGCTGGTGGATGGCCGCAAGCATGGCAAGGGACGCTTCAACTGGGTCGGCGGGCAGTGGTATGAGGGCGACTGGGACGCCGATCGGGCGGTCGGCTATGGGGTGATCCGTTTTGCCGGCGGCAACCGTTACGAGGGCGCGGTGGTGGATGGCGAACCCAACGGACGCGGAACCCAGATATTCCCGTCCGGCGATCGCTACACCGGCGATTTCGTCCGCGGTGTTTTCCATGGTCGTGGGAGCTATGCCTGGAAAAACGGCAATCGCTACGACGGCGGCTGGAACATGGGCAAGAAGCACGGCCAGGGCCGCCTTTTGTGGGCGGATGGCGATGGCTGGGAAGGCGAGTTCCACGACGACCGGCAGACGGAGTCGGGCAGGCGCATCGCGGCTTCGGCGACAAGATAGGTCGTCAGTACGAAACACCGAGGGGGCCGGATTCGGCCCCCTCGGTGTTTGTGGGATCGGTGGTCGCTATCTGGGCTTCAGACCCATTGCCGGCGCCGCTCCATCAGCTTCCAGATCAGCGGCGTGAGGATCAGTTGCATGGCGAGATCGAGCTTGCCGCCCGGCACCACGATGGTGTTGGCGCGGGACATGAAGCTGTCGTGGATCATCCGCAGCAGGTAGGGGAAATCCACGCCGCGGGGGTCGCGGAACCGGATGATCACCATCGATTCGTCGGCTGTCGGAATGTCGCGGGCGATGAAGGGATTGGAGGTGTCCACCATTGGCACCCGCTGGAAATTGATGTGGGTGTGGGTGAACTGGGGCACGATGTAATGCACGTAGTCGTGCATGCGCCGCAGGATGGTTTCCTGCACAGCTTCAAGGGAATAGCCGCGGGTTTTGGTGTCGCGATGGATTTTTTGAATCCATTCGAGGTTGGCAATGGGCACGACCCCGATCAGCAGGTCGGCATGGCGGCCGGTGTTGATGTTGTTGGTGGTGACGGCGCCGTGCAAGCCTTCGTAGAACAGACAATCGGTGTCCGCCGGGATGTCTTCCCACGGCGTGAAGTCGCCCAGCTTCAGGCCGCGGCGGGCGGCTTCTTCGGCGTGGCGCAGGTAGTTGCGACGTTTGCCGGTGCCGGATTCGCCATAGTCGCGGAAGAGCTGTTCGAGCTCCTCGAGCAGGTTGGCTTCCGGCCCGAAATGACTGATGCCGCGCTGGCCCTGGCTTTCGGCCTTGATGATGAGCTCACGGATTTCCTCGCGGGTGTAGCGATGGAAACTGTCGCCCTCGATGATGGCGGCGTTGACCTTTTCACGCCAGAAAATGCCTTCGAAAGTGTGTTTCACCGTCGTGGTGCCGGCGCCGGATGAGCCGGTGACCACGATGATGGGGTGCTTCATGGACATGAACCGCTCCAGCTAATCGAATGGTTTTGGAGCAGGCCACCGTGGATGAGCTGGTCCAAAAGCACTCCGCTGCGAATTGTTCACTTCCATGACTGGCGCCGGCGCAAGGCCGGGCTCAGTTCCGATTTGTGCGCCGATGTTCAGGCGTGGGCGTGCAGCCAGGTTCGCCACTGTTCGAACAGCGCCGGGCTGGCGGCCGCGATCACCGAGCGCTTGATGGCCGGGCCGGCGGTGAGAGGCGTGCCGCCAAGGGTGCTGTAACTGCCGCCGGCTTCGTCGAGGATCAGGCGTCCGGCCGCGTAGTCCCAGAGCATCTGGCCGCCGTGGAGATAGACGTCGAGCCGACCTGCTGCCACGTAGCACCATTCGAGGGCGCTGGAGCCGAAATTGCGCTGGGAATAATAAGGCGGCCGCACCGCCAGTTCGTCGCCGAGGTGATGGCTGATGCGCTTGAAGTCCACGCCGGCCACCGCTTCCTTGAGGCGCTCGGCCGGTGCGCGCAGCGGCAGCGCGAGGTCGTTGAGCCAGGCGCCAGCGCCGCGGGCGGCATAGAAGGCTTCGTCGGTGACCGGGTTGTAAACCACGCCGATCTGGGTTTTGTGGTTAACCAGATAGGCGACGGCGACGCCGAAAAAGGGGATGCCGTTGGCGAAGTTGGTGGTGCCGTCGATGGGGTCGATCACCCACAGGCCATGCACGCCAGCGTGCCAGACCCGACCTTGTTCTTCGGCCGTCATTTCTTCGCCGAGAACCGGTGCGTTGATCAGCTGGGGGAGGCGCTCGACCAACGCCGCCTGGGACGCCAGATCGGCTTCGGTCAGCACGCTGCCGTCGGCCTTGTGCTCGCGCACGGCGCGCAGGTAGCGGGGAAGGATGATTTCCTTAGCCATCTCGCGGACGATGGTGGCCAGGGTACGGGCTTGGTCGAGACGCTGGGCGCTGGTCATCGGGCCTCCCGCCATTTGATCGAGCAGCCGATGCCGGGCGTTTGTTCGCGCGGGCCAAGGCCGGTTTGGGCGACCTGACGCATGGCTTCGAAAAGCTCGCGGCGGGCATTGTCGGGGGCCGGGCTCTTGCCCGAGGCGTCCAGGCGGCCGCGGTATTGCAGGCCCAGCTTGGCATCGAAACCGAAGAAGTCGGGCGTGCACACGGCGCCGTAGGCCCGGGCAACGGCTTGGCTCTCGTCGAGCAGGTAGGGGAAAGGGAGGTTCATTTCGGCGGCCAGCTGCCGCATGTGGTCGAAGGAGTCTTCAGGGTAGTCGGTGGGATCGTTGGACATGATCGCGACGCTGCCGATGCCCAGTCCGGCAAGTTCGCGGCAGTCGCGCAGGATGCGCGGAAGCACCGCCTTGACATATGGACAATGATTGCAGATGAACATGACCAGCAGGCCTGCCGGGCCGCGGCAACCGGCCAGGCTGTGGGGCTTGCCGTCGACACCGGGGAGGACGAAATCCGGAGCCGACCGGCCAAAGTCGCACTGAGGTGTGGTGAGACTGACCATGATCTTCGTTTGTTTCAATCCCTTGGAGGCTCGCGGATAATAGCACGATGAATCCGCGCTTCTTCTGTCCCGACGGCCTCCTTCCCGATTCCGACATGCCCCTGCCCCTTTCGGTGGCGCACCACGCTGAGCGCGTCCTGCGTCTCGCCGTGGGCGACCCGGTGGTGCTATTCGACGGTTTGGGCGGCGAATGCGAGGCCCGCCTTCTCGCCTTCGGCAAGCAACCCTTCGCCCGGCTCGGGCCGCGGCTTTCCATCGAACGCGAATCGACCCTGCAGATCACCCTCGTGCAGGCGCTGGCGAGCGGCGACAAGATGGACTGGATTGTCCAAAAGGCGGTCGAGCTCGGTGTCGCGGCGGTTCAGCCGGTGGCGGCCGAGCGCTCGGTGCTCAAGCTTTCCGGCGATCGGGCCGTCAAGCGTGTTGCCCACTGGCAGCAGATCGCCGTGGCGGCCTGCGAGCAGTCGGGGCGCAACCGGGTGCCGGCGGTCGGCGAGATTCTGCCGCTGGCGAAGTATCTCGCTTGCCCCTTCGACGGCGCGCGCTTGATTCTTGCGCCGGGCGCCGAGGGCGCGCTGGCGCGCAAGACGCCTCCGAGCGGGCCGTTGGCGATCCTGATCGGGCCGGAGGGCGGATGGTCGCCGGCAGAGCTGGCGCTGGCCACGCGGGCGGGTTGCGCGCCGCTGGCCCTCGGGCCGCGGGTGCTGCGTACCGAAACCGCTGGCCTCGCGGCACTCGCGGCAATCCAAACCGTGTGGGGCGATTTTTCGGGAGACGTCTATGTTTGAATCGGCGGAACTGGGTCATCGGTTGTCGAAGGAGGTCTATGCCGAGATCGAGCCGAAACTGCGCACCGATCTGCTCGACGCGCAGTTCAGCCTGCTCGATAACAAGTATTTTGCGACGGTGATCCTCATCAACGGGATCGACGGTGCCGGTCGCGGCGAAACGGTGAACCTTCTCAACGAGTGGATGGACCCGCGTCACATCGAGGTCCACGCCTTCGATCAGCCCACCGACGAGGAGCTGGAGCGGCCCTTCCTGTGGCGTTTCTGGCGCGCGCTTCCGCCCAAGGGCAAGATCGGAATCCTGTTCGGGAACTGGTATTCCGACTCCATCGGCGATCGCGCTTTCGGTCGTATCAAGAAGGCCCACCTCGACCAGCGCCTGTCGGATCTCAACCGTTTCGAGGCGATGCTGACGGCCGAGGGCGTGCTGCTGGTGAAATTCTGGTTTCATTTGTCGCGCCCGGCCCAGAAGAAACGCCTGAAGGCGCTGGAAGCCAATCCGGCCACCCGCTGGCGGGTGCGCGAAGCCGATTGGCATTATTACGACGAATACGATCGCTACCGCGAGGTGGCGGAACACGTGCTTCGCCGCACCAGCACCGGCATCGCGCCGTGGGTGATCGTCGATGGCACCGACCCTCAATACCGCGCCGTGCATGTTGGGCGCACGCTGCTCGATCGTCTGCAGCGCCGTATCGAATTTGTCCGCAAGGGTTTCCGTCCGCGTCAGACGGCGGCACCGCTGACGGCTGCACCGGACGAGCGCAACCTGCTCAATGCGCTGATTCTCGATCAGCCGATGGATAAAAAGGAGTACGACGCCCAGCTCGAGAAGCTGCAGGGCCGGCTGGCCCTGGCCCTGCGTGACGAAGCCTTCAAGAAGCGCAGTCTGGTGCTGGTTTTCGAGGGCATGGATGCGGCCGGCAAAGGCGGTGCGATCCGTCGCGTCACCGAGGCGCTCGACGCGCGTCAGTACAGTCTGGTGCCGATTGCCGCGCCTACCGACGAGGAGGCGGCCCAGCCCTATCTGTGGCGTTTCTGGCGGCGCCTTCCACGCCGGGGCAAGGTGACGATATTCGACCGTTCGTGGTACGGCCGGGTGCTTGTCGAGCGGGTTGAGGGTTTTTGTTCCGAAGCCGACTGGATGCGGGCCTATACCGAGATCAACGATTTCGAGGATCAACTCGTCTCGGCCGGCGCCATCGTCGTGAAGCTGTGGCTGTCGGTCAGCAGCGAGGAGCAGTTGCGGCGCTTCAAGGCGCGCGAGGAGGCGTCTTTCAAGCGCTACAAGATCACCCCCGACGATTGGCGCAATCGGGAAAAATGGCCACTCTACGAGCCGGCGGTGTGCGACATGATCGACCGCACCAGTACCGAAAATGCCGGGTGGACGCTGGTGGAGGCAGACAACAAATATTATGCGCGGGTAAAGATTCTGCGCGTGCTGGTCGATAAGATTGAAACGGCCCTCAAAAAATGAAGCGGACAGGCGGCAGGCCTGAGAATATTCAATGGCAATAGCGGAACCCTCAGTGAATTCTCCCGATGACATCCCCGCCCAGGTGGCGGCAGACGATCTTTCCCAGCGTTTCGTCGCCTGGGTGCGCGCAGCGGCGCCCTTCATTCACGCCTTTCGGGGCAAGACTTTCGTACTCGGTTTCGGTGGCGAGGTAGCCGGCGGTCAACTGGCCCAGAAGCTGGCCTACGACTGCAACCTGCTGGCGGCCCTCGGCGTGCGTCTGGTGCTGGTGCATGGCGCGCGGCCGCAGATCGAGGCGGAACTGGCCCGTCGCGGCCTCACCCCGCGCTATCACAAAGGTCTGCGCGTCACCGACGCGGATGCCCTCGAATGCGTCAAGGCGGCGGTGGCGGTCACCCGCATCGAAGTCGAGGCGCTACTTTCCCAAGGGCTGCCCAACACCCCGATGGCTGGCAGCTTCATGCGCGTGACCGGCGGCAACTTCCTTACCGCCAAGCCGGTCGGGGTGGTGGATGGCATCGACTACGGTTTCACCGGCGCGGTGCGCAAGGTGATCGCCGACGAGATCGTCGCCGACCTGGATCAACAGAACGTGGTGTTGATGTCGTCTCTCGGCGTGTCGCCGGCGGGGGAGATCTTCAACATGAGCATGGAGGCGGTGGCCGAGGCGGTGGCGATTGCCCTGAAGGCCGAGAAGCTCATCTACCTGTGCGACGCCCCCGGTCTGCTCGACGCGAAAGGGGCGCTCATCGAGGCGATCACCGCCGACGATGCGGAATCCCGTCTCAAGACCGGCGAAGGCCTGACCGAAGACCTCGACCTCTATCTGCCCTGCGCGATCCGTGCGGTGCGCCAGGGCGTCGGACGTGCCCACCTGATCGACCGCGACAAGGACGGTGGCCTGCTGCTCGAATTCTTCACCCCGCTGGGGGTCGGCACGGTGTTGACCCGCGATCCGCTGTTCCGGTTGCGCGAAGCCACGGTCGAGGACGTGGGGGCGCTGTCCAGTGTCATTGCGCCGATGGAGGCCGATGGCACCCTGGTGCGGCGCAGCCGGGAGCGTCTCGAAGAGGAGATCGAGCGCTTCACCGTCGTCGAGTACGACGGCGTGCTGGTGGGTTGCGCGGCGCTGTATCCCTTCATCGATGAGCGGGCGGCCGAGATGGCCTGCGTCGCCGTGGTGCCGGAGCATCGTCGCTCCGGGCTAGGCGAAATGCTGCTCAAGCGCATCGAGACTCGGGCACGGGCCATCGGCGTGGAACGCTTGTTCGTGCTCACCACGCGCACTTCCGACTGGTTCCGCGAACGCGGTTTCAGTCTGGCGCCACCGGAGGAGTTGCCTCGTCAGAAGCGGGAGATGTATGACGTGAGCCGCCGTTCCAAGGTTTTTATGAAAACGCTGTGAGAACTGCAGCGTGATACTTCCACTCGTCCGTCCGATTTCCTGGCTGTGGGGGCTGATCGCACCCGCGGTTGTGCTGGGCGCTTCGCCGGCGTTGGCGGCGCTGCCGGAAAGTCTGGCGTCGCCGGTCGTGACGGCGACCGCTGGCGTCGCGACGATGCTTGGGCTGGCTGGCTGGCGGCGGCTATCTGTTGCTGCTCCGCAAGCGCTTGTCCCGTCTGCAGATGCAACTGGGTGTCGAGTCGGACAGCCGGAGGCAGCCGGCGGAGGAGATGTCGTTCAGTGCGGGGCGCGATCGCTATTTCCGGCTGGCCGCCGAGGCCGGCTATGGACTCGAGGGCTGGATCGATCTGACCGGCCGGCTGTATTGGGTCAACCAGGCGATCGAGCGTTATACCGGGCGCTCGGTCGAGGAGGTGTTGGCCGGCGATTTTTTCGAGCTCACCGTCTACGAGCGGGACCGTTCCTATTCCCGTGACCTGCTTCGCCAGGCACTGGAAACCGGGGTTGCCGCCGAGTTCGAATTGCGGCTCGTCAATGAGCGCGGCAACGTGCAATGGATGGCATCCCATTGGCAGCCGATCCGCAGCGATGACGGCACCTTGCTGGGTTTGCGGGTGACGATGACCGATATCCAGGCGCGCAAGGAGGCCGAGTTCAAGCTGCTCGAATCCGTCGCCGCGCTGCGCCGTGCCCAGGCCTTGTCCGAGCATTACCTGAGGCGCAGCAATGAGGAGCGTTCGCGACTGTCGGCGCTGCTCGATGCGATCCGCCTGGGCATCCTGTTCATGGATTCCGACCGCCGGGTGGTGTATTGCAATCGTGCCCTCAGCGAAATCTGGGGGCTGCCGGACAGCGAGCGGTTTGTCGGGATGCGGGACGTGGTGCTCCAGAAGCAGGCTTTCGGAATGGTCCTGGACTGTGCGGCATACCAGCGGCACATCGCCGAAGTGCTGATGACCCGCGATCCGAGCGATACCTTCGAAATCGAGTTCAAGGATGGGAGGGTGGTCACCGATTTTTCGCGGGTGGTGCCGGGGCCGGACGGTGCGCGGCCGATCGGGCGGATCTGGATTTTCGAAGATGTCACCGAGCAGCGCCGGGTGGCCCGTCAGCTGCTTCACCTGGCCGAGCGCGATCCGCTCACCAATCTTTTCAACCGCCGCCGCTTCCACGAGGAGCTCGAACGCATGCTGGCCGACGGTCGGCGCAACCGGGAGGCCGTTGGGCTGCTGGCCATCGATCTGGATGGTTTCAAGCCGGTCAATGACGGCTTCGGCCATCAGGCCGGCGACGAGGTGCTGGTCGAACTGGCCCGCGCAGTCGGTGCCGTGGTGCGCCGCAACGAGATGTTCTTCCGGACCGGGGGCGACGAATTCGCAATTCTGGTGCCGGTGGCCGACGCTCCAGGGCTGGCCGAACTGGCCCGCCGGGTGTGCGCCTGCATTTCTGGCCTGACCTTCTCCTTCGGCGGCGAGCCGGCGACCGTGGCGGCGAGCATCGGCATCGCCCTCAGTACCCGTCACGGGGAGGTGGGCGAGAGCCTGATCGGAGCCGCCGACCGGGCGATGTACTGCGCCAAGTCCCGTGGCGGCAACGGCTGGGAGTTTGCCCAGGACGCCACCGCCGCCCCGGTCGACTGAGCGGCTGGATTGCTCCGCCGGGGAAGGCTAGAATCTTGCCACCTTGCGACGGGCGATCCGATCGCCCCCGCATTCCCAACTCACGAGGTGATAAATGGCACGGATGGTCAATTGTGTGAAGCTCGGTCGCGAGGCCGAAGGTCTCGATCTGCCGCCGATTCCCGGCGAGCTCGGCAAGCGCGTCTTCGAGAACGTGTCGAAGGAAGGCTGGCAGCAGTGGGTCAAGCACCAGACCATGCTGATCAACGAAAACCGCCTCAATCTGATGGACATCCGCGCCCGCAAGTATCTGGCCGAGCAGATGGAGCGCTATTTTTTCGGAGGCGGCGCCGATCAGGTCAATGGCTACGTTCCGCCCAGCAACTGATGGCATTGCGGCTTTTTCCGCCGCTTCGGCTTCAGACGGCCCCGGTTTTCGGGGCCGTTTTCTTTTCCGTCCCCGCCTCGATGCTGTATAGCCAGGCCAGCAGTTCGGCGACGGCCACGTAAAGTTCCGGCGGAATGCGTGCGTCGATATCCACCTGCATCAGCAGCGCGACCAGTTCCGGCGATTCGTGGACATAAACGCCGGCTTCCTTGGCGCGGGAGATGATCTCGGCTGCGATCAGGCCACGCCCCTTCGCGACCACCGTCGGTGCCGACTGGCCCGCGTTGTAGGCCAGGGCCACCGCTTCGGCGCGCTGTTCGCCGGGATGCTCCGGGCGGTTCATGGTGTGCTCCGGCCTTCGGCGACGAGGCCGGTAAGCGGAACGTCGGCGGCGGCAAGCGCGTCGGCGAGCCGCGACTGCCCGGCGTCCAGGGCGGCGCGGGTGGTTTCGCGGTCGGCGATCAGGCGTACTGCCACGCCGGCGGGGGTGAGGTGCAGGCGAGCTTCCACGCCGCCCAGGCTGGGCAAGGTCAGCCGCAGGGTGGTGTTCCAGGTGGACTCTGGCTCGCCATCGGCGCCTTGCCGTTCCTGGCCCGGATCTTCGATTTCCCATTCCATGCTCTGGCCGGGCCACACTTGACCCTGCCAGACCAGGTGCTGGGTGGCGATGGCATCGAGCTGCTGATGGACGAGAGGCAGGATTCGTTCGGGAATCGGAGCGGCCTGTTCGGCCGACAGGCGAAGGCCCGTGCCTGTGGGTGGGTTTTCGGTGTTGGCGGTGGCCGCCGGCGCAGCGGAGGATGTTGCGAGGCGGCCCTGGGGCTCTTGCTGCAAGGCTGCGGTCGTCATTTGCCCTGCAAGCCAGCGGCCTTGGTGGGCTTCATAGAAGAGGCCGCTTTGTTCGACTGCGCGGCCGAGGGTTCTGGCGAGCGCGGCGCTCGCCGCCGGGTCTTGCGGAGCGGCGGCGAGCAGCGGTTTGCCTTCGTTGAGACTGGCGGTTTCTGCGGCGGGTTGGCCGGTCAGGAGGAAGCTGATCAGTTTGCCGGCCTGACTCAGGACCGGTTGGCTGGTCTGGTTGGCAGATGGGGCGAGGGTTGCGAAAACGGCGCCGGCGGTTACGTGGCTGACGATCAGTTCGAGGGTGTCGCCTGCCTTGACCGAGCGGGGCAGGGCGAGGGTGATTTCGCGACCATCGACCTGAGCCTGATAGGTGTTGTCCGGATGGGCGGTTTGCAGGCTGGCGACGATGCGCTGACCCGGGGTGAAATCGGGAAGCTGCCCGGAGATGGGTTTGACGCGGGCGACGTTGGCAACTGAAGGCTCACCGGAGAAAAAGCTTGCTTCGGTGAGCATCCGCAGGCGGGAGGCGAGGTCGCCGGGAATCATGACGTGGCCCTCCCAGCCCGGGGTGGGTCAGGATTCGGAGTCTTTTTCTTCGTAGGCGTTACGCAGCTTGCGCTCGCGTGCGCCGCCGGACAACAGCTGGCGGACATTGTCCATCCAGGGTTCGGTATGGACGCGGACCTCCTTGTCGTCGTCGAGGATGCGCCGGATCAGGTCTATCTTTTTCTGACGCTCGTCGTCGGACATGCGTTTGGGCCGCGAGGGGAAACCGAGGGCTTCCTCGACGCCCATGCGGTCGCGCAAACTGGCGACCTGGCGTTCAAGGCGGGTGAGGCGGTCCCAGTCGTTGGCGCGGGCAGCATCCACCATCTCGGTGGAATAGTTGCTCATCTGTTCCAGTAGGGCGAGGGAACTCATGAAATGTCTCCGGCGGGGCGCTTGATAAATATACTTCAGTTCAGACTTGGGTGCCGATGGATTCCCAGGCACCTTTGATTTCGCGGAGCAGTCCGCCGACTTCGTCGAGGGCCGGATGGCTGCTGTGTACGTTGGCGTAGAGCAGTCTGCTGGTCATGTAGTCGTACAGTGCTCCCAGCCTTTCGGCCAGTTCTCCTCCAGCTTCGTAATCGAGGCTGATCTTGAGGCCGTCGTTGATGATTTCGATGGCCTTCGAGATTGCCTGGCCTTTGCCAGGGATGTCGTTGCGCTCAATGGCGACCGAAGCGGTGGCGATGCTGAGCAGGGCGCCCTCGAACAGCATCAGGATCAGCTTGTGCGGGTCGGCGTCGGATACGCCGGTCTCCAGGCTTACTTGAGCGTAGGCAGAGGCGGTACGTGGTGCAAAGCCAAAAGACATGGTTCTCTCCGGCAGGGTTTACTTGCTGTTGCTGTTGTAGTTGGTGATGTTGGCGATGCCGGTCAGCTGCTGGGTCAGGTAGCTGCTGGTGGACTGCATGCTGGCGACAGCCGTGTCGAGGGCTGTGAATTGGGCGCGATATTGTTTTTCAATGTTGGTGAGACGCAGGCTCAGGGCGTCGCGCTGTTTGCCGATATCGGTTACCGACCGGTTGAGGCCGTCGGTGCGAGCGGCAATCGTGCCGCTCGTAGAGAGCAGGTTGTCGGTGGTTCCCTTGAAGATGGAACCATAGGCGCCGACCGCATTGGCGACGGCCGTAAAATTGGTGTCGAGTGCTTTTTGCAGCTTGGTGCTGTCGATCGACAGCGCACCGGTCTTGCCGACCGAGATGCCAATGTCGCTGAGGCGCTGGTAGGTCGCTCCGCTTAGTGAACTGGGGACGCTGCCAAACACTGCGCGAAGCTGCGATTGGGTGCTGCGCAGGGTGGCGTCTCCATTGAGGGCTCCGGCGATCTTGGTGGTGGCATCGTAGCTGCCCAGTGACGAAATCGTGCTGTTGAGGTCGTTGTAGGCCTTTACCAGTGAGTACAGATTGTTTTTGAGGGTGCTGGTGTCGCGACTCAGGGTGATGGTCGTCGGGCTGCCGGCATTGGTTTTCAGCAGATTGATCGTCAGGCCGTCCACCGCGCCGGTCAGCGTGTTTCCCGATCCGCTGACTGCAATCCCATTGACCTTGGCGGCGGAGTCCGTCGCGCTTGTCGTGTCGAATGCCAGCGATGCGTCGAGTGCGGAGCCGTCCGCGGGGTCGGCCGGGGCAGCAAACTTGACCCCGGAAAGCGTGACGGCGTTGGCGGTTCCGGTGTCGGTGGCGGTGAGCTGAAGGTGCTGCTTGTTGTTGGTGTCGGTGACGATCACTGCGGAAACGCCTGCGGAGGCATTGTTGATCGCGTCGCGCAGGTCTGCCAGCGTGGTCTTGGCGCTGTCCAGGGTGATGTCCACCGACGTTGCCGAGGCACCGCTGCCTTTGGTGAGGGTCAGGGTGTTACCGCCGCTGGGGTCGATAACCTTTTCGCTTGCTCCGTAGATGTTCTTGAGGGACTGGGATTGGGCGGTGGCCAGTGCGGTGACTTCGAGCGTGTAGGTGCCGGCTACGGCCGAACTGCTGGCGGTGACCGATGCGATCGTGCTGTCGGCAACACTTGCCTGATAGGTGGAAAATTTTGCCGTTGCGCTCTGGCCGGTTGCCGGTGTGAGCGCGGCGGCGGCGGTTTGCAGCGAGGCCAATGATCCCTTGAGCGTGCCGAGCGAGGAAATGCTCGCCTGGTAGCTCGCCTCGCGTTTGTTGAGGGCGGTCAGCGGCTGCTTTTCGACCGTCATGAACTTGGTGACGATGCTTTCCAGATCAAGGCCGGAACCGGTACCTAAGGATGCAATGCTCGCCATGACAAACCTCTTTCGACCACAGAACTGCTAAACATGAAGACGCTTACGGAGTGCCGCACGGAAACTTGAGCCTCCGCTACGGATTTTGATGAACATAAGCAGGCTCCGTGCCAAATGAGAAACCCGGCTGCACGCAGCCGGGTTTCGAAGACGGATGTCAAACCGCGCCCCGCGCCCGACAGCGGGTGTCAGACCTGTTGCTTCATCAGCAGACCGGTGAATTTGTCGAGCGCCTTGGCCATCTGCAGCATTTCTTCGGACGGAATCTGGCGGATGACCTTGTTGGTGTCGGTGTCGACGATCTTCACGACAGTGCCGTGGGTATCCTTGTCGATAGAGAACTGCAGGCTCTGGGCGAGAGGGCGAACGACCTGCTGCACCTGTTCCAGGGCTTGCTGGACCTGATCCAGGGTTGGCTGGGCCTGGGATGTCGTGGTTACGCCCGGGGTGTCGCCGGTGGCAGCCACCGGCGTGGCGGTCGCCGTGCGCGGCGGACTGCTCTGAGGGGCTGAAATTTGCTGGGCGAGCGCAGCCGCGTTGCCTGAGACTGAACTGATTTCCATGATGATCTCCTCTCGTGCAAACGGCGCCAGGCCGCAAAGGGGTCTGGCGCCGCTGGCTCACGCCCTTGCGGGCCGCGATCCTTACTTCAGCAGGCTGAGTACCGACTGCGGCAGCTGGTTGGCTTGGGCCAGCATCGCGGTGCCGGCCTGCTGCAGGATCTGACCGCGGGTCATGTTGGCTGTTTCTGCAGCGAAGTCGGTGTCCTGGATGCGGCTGCGGGCAGCTGAAACGTTTTCCGAAGTCGTGGTCAGGTTCGAGACGACGCTGGTGAAGCGGTTCTGGATTGCGCCGAGGTCCGCACGGCTGGAGTTGACCGTGGCCAGGGCGGCATCGATGGTCGCCAGAGCGTTTTGCGCACCGGCGGCGGTGCTGAGGTCGATGGTCGAGACGCCGGACCCGAAGCTGGAGGTGGCTGCGGTGTTGCCTTGAGTCAGGCCTGCCGTCGCGATGTCGGCGCCGCCCAGCGTGATGCCCTTGCTGCTGGTGGAGTTCAGGCTGATGCTGCCACGCGTGATCGCGGCGTTGGTGAGACCTGCGGGGGTCGCCAGGTCGAAGCCGGTGGCGGCCAGCGTCGCCGCCGCGTTAGTGGAATTGCCGCTTACCGTGATGGCCTGCCCGGCGCCGGAACTCAAGGTGATGACGCCGGCAGCGCTGGTTGCGGTGACGCCGGTCTTGCTGGTCAGGGCGTTAATGGCGGCTGCCACGTTGGCGCCCTGGGTGGCCACGCTCGTACCGGCAGCCACGGCGCCGATGTCGTAGCCGTTGATGGTCAGATCGCCAGCCTTCAAGGCGGTTTGCGCGGTGTTCGCGATGCCGGCGACCGTTCCGCCGGCTCCGAGCGTGAGGCCGGTGTCCGCCGTTGCGGCCGAACCCGTCAGGCTGATGTTGCGACCGTCGGCGGCCGTCAGGGCAAGCGCGCCGCTGGTCGTGTCGAAGGCAGCCGTGACGCCGGTCTGATTGGCCACGGCGTTGATCGCTGCGGCGATGTTGGCGCCTTGGGTGACTGCGTTCGTGCCGGCTGCGACCGCTCCGATATTGACGTTATTGACGTAGATCCCGCCACTGGCGATGGCGGTTTGAGTCGTGTTGGCTGCGCCTGTCAGGGTGGTTGCATTGGCCTTGGCGGTTACCCCGGTCTGGCCCGACACCGCGTTGAACGCGGCGGCCTTCGAGATGGCGCTGTCGTTGCTGCCTGCCGCGGACACGCCGTCCGCGAGGCTGGGGCCCACGTTGTAGCCATTCACGGTGATGCCGCCCGTGCTCATCATCCCGACGGTGCTGGTGCCCGTCAGCGCGGTTGAAAAGGACGAGGTCGAACCCACGCCGAGAGCGTCGGCTTTGGCGCTGGCGATCGAGCGGATGCTGATCGTTTCGCCCTGGTTGGCGCCGACCTGGAAGCTCTGGGCGTTAAAGGTGCCGTCGAGCAGTTTTACGCCGTTGAACGAGGTTTGGCTGGAGACGGTGTTGATTTGCGAGACGAGCTGGTCGACTTCCTTTTGCAGGGAAGCGCGGTCGGAGGCGCTGTTGGTGGCGTTGGATGCCTGTACGGCCAGTTCGCGCATCCGTTGCAGGGCGTCGCCCACGCTGGCCAGCGCGCCTTCTGCGGTCTGCGCCAGGGAGATGCCGTCGTTGGCATTGCGTGCGGCCTGGTTCAGGCCTTTGATCTGGGAAGTCATCCGGTCGCTGATGGCGAGACCCGCGGCGTCGTCCTTGGCGCTGTTGATGCGCAGGCCGGACGACAGGCGTTGCAGCGAGGTCGTCAGGGACGATTGCGATGCACTGAGGTTGCGTTGTGCATTGAGCGACGCGGTGTTGGTGTTGATGACTGCAGCCATTTTGAGTCTCCTTAATTCCGTTCAAGATAAGCGTTTAGGCTTAACTTTGGTTCGCCTTGCCCTGTGTGTGTAAGGCAACCGCCGTTGAAATCATTAACGGAACTGCATGGGGGGACTTTAGAAAAATGTTTACTTTATTGTAGGTTTGTGTCTTACAGCGATCCGGGCCGGATTACCGCTTGGCTTTTGATAGCGGCGCTCAAAATCAAAGCTTTAGGACCTGCATCACGAAACCCGCGGGTCTTGGATCGAACGGGAGCGGCCGGTTTTCGACAGGCTTTCTGGCGGGTGGACGACGTGCTTTTTGGGAATATGTCGGAAAACCGGCACGGTGCATGCTTTTTGGGCACGCGGTGTGTGTGATGCACCGCGGAATCCGCTCTCGAGCGTGCCGCAAAGATTTTTTCAGGGCGCCCGCCCGATATGTGTAACAACGTGTTCGTTTCGGGCGGTTGCGCGATATCCGGGTTCGCTCAGTCGGCCAGCAGGCGGGCGGTCATCTCGTCCGGCGTGTCGGCTGCGCTCCAATTTCTGGCCATGTCGGCCGGCTCCAGGCTGCCGTAGCCCCAGGTGGCTGCGATGAAGGGGAGCTTGTTGGCGTCGGCCGATTCGCCGTCTTCGCTGCGATCGCCTATATAGATCGAGTGCGCTTCGGGCAGTTCGTGGTCGGCCATCAGGCACCGGATCATCGCGGCCTTGTTCGGTAGGCGCGGCTCGAAGAGATCGAGTGCGTAGATGTGGTCGAAGTAGCCGCTCCAGCCTAGGTGGTCGAGGATCAGGCGGGTCGGGAGTATCCGCTTGTTGGTGGCGATGGAAAGGGACAGGCCGGCTTCCTTGAGTTGCCGGAGCATGTCGCCGACGCCGGCATAGGCGGCGGTCTGCTTGTAGCCCTCGCTGTCGTAGGTGGCTTTGAAGCCGTCGGCGAGGCGGTTGAGGACGGTCTGGTCGCGGCTGCCGCTGAGTTGTTGCAGGGTTTCGAGGAGCGGCGGGCCGACGATGCTTTCGTCGATTGCGATCGCCGGCGCGATGCCGGTCAGCGCGAAGGCCTCGCGGTAGCTGGCGAGGATGGCGGGCGCGGAGTCGATGAGGGTGCCGTCAAGATCGAAAAGGATGTGCGTGTAGCGGGGCATGGCGGTTCTGGTGGGAGGGCGAATGGCCGCAATTATCGCCCGCTCGGTTATATTTGCGCGCCCCGACCGACTTTTCACTGCAATGGAACCGACCGACCTCTCCGCTCCCGACGATACGCGCCGCTTTGGCGGCATTGCCCGGCTCTATGGCGAGGCGGGGCGAGCGAGACTGGCGGCGGCGCGGGTGTGCGTGGTGGGCATAGGCGGCGTGGGTTCATGGGTGGCGGAGGGGTTGGCGCGGAGCGGCGTCGGCAAGCTGACCCTGATCGACCTGGATCACGTGGCCGAATCCAACATCAACCGGCAGATCCATGCCTCCGATGCGACCCTCGGCCAAGCCAAGGTGGAGGCGATGCGCGAGCGGATTGCCGGTTTCAATCCGGAATGCGGGGTGTCGGTGGTCGATGATTTCGTGACCGCCGACAACACCGCAGAACTTCTCGGCTCGGGTTTCGATTATGTGATCGACGCTATCGACGCGGTGCGTGTGAAGGTGGCGATGATCGCCTTCTGCCGTCAGGCCGGTGTGCCGGTGATTACTTGCGGCGCCGCCGGCGGGCAGGTCGATCCGACGCAGATCCGCGTGGACGATCTGTCGCGCACCTTGCAGGATCCGCTGCTGGCCAAAGTGCGCCGGCAGTTGCGCCAGAACTGCGGTTTTCCCCGCGAGGCCAGGAAGAAGTTCGGCGTGGAGGCGGTGTTTTCCACCGAGCCGCTGCGCTACCCGGCCACCGACGTGGCTTGCGAGGTGTCGGTGGGCGGGCCGGCCGGCCTCAATTGCGCCGGTTTCGGTTCGGTGGTGACGGTGACGGCCTGCGTCGGGCTGTTTGCCGCTGCGCGGGCGATCAACGCCCTCGCGGCGGGCCGATGAACAGCGCCGGGTCTACGGCCGCTCCGTTCAGGTAAACACTCCAGTGCAGGTGTGGCCCGGTGGCGCGTCCGCTGTGACCCGACTGGCCGAGCACTTCGCCGCGGCGCACCGGCTGGCCGGCTTCGACTGTCGCTTGGTCCAGGTGGCAGAGCATGCTGACAAAGCCCTGGCCGTGATCGACGAAAACCGTTTTTCCGTTGAAATAGAACTCGTCCACGAGGCTGACCACGCCGTCGGCCGGTGCGCGTATCGGTGTGCCGGTGGGCACCGCCACGTCGAGGCCGGTGTGCGGTGCGCGCGGTTCGCCATTGAAGACGCGACGCAGGCCGAAGCGGCTTGAAAGGCGGCCGTCCGCCGGTAGCGCGAGATCGGTGCGGGCCACCGGTACGTCGCGAAAGCGGCTGCGGATGGCGATCTGACGTTCGCGCTCGGCATTGATGCGGGCCAGATCGTCCGGGTCCGGAGTGACCATTTTCGGATTGGCGATCTTGAGCTTTTGGGTCGGGTAATCCTTGGCGGCGACCTGGAAGGGGAGAGAATGGCTGGCGTCGGCAGGTCCGATGTCGAGTTTCTGCTCGCCGACCGGTGTGTCGAGGGGCAGGCCGACGATGGCATGCCAGCCGTCCCGGCGCTGTTGCAGCAACACCGGCCGACCGCCAAAACGCACCTCTGGACGGGGGGCCGCGCCAGCGGCCACAAGGATTTCGGCGACGCCGCCGGGAACGGATTCCGGCCGTAGCTGGGCCTGTGCCGAGGTGGCGCAGACGAGCAGCAGAGCACCGGATGTCAGGACTTTAGGAACGATTTGCATTGGAAGAGGGACTATGTCACACATGGCGGCAGGAAGTTCGACAGGAAAGCGAATTTGAGCATGAACTGCTCCTCGCTCGGTTTAACATCTTGTAAAGATTAATTTTGTTATACCCGGGAGTTCTTTGCCTTTTTGGGGAGACGGGGCCGGCGACGGATTTTATTCATTCGTCTTGTCAGCCCGAGGTTCGGGTGTTTAAGGGGTGCAGCATGCCGCAGGAGGCTATCGTTTTGTTCGCCCACGGGGCGCGGGATCCGGACTGGGCGCTGCCGGCCCGGCGGGTCGCGACGGAGGTGCAGCGTTTGCGACCGGATGCATCGGTTGTCGTGGCGTTTCTGGAGTTCATGGAGCCCAACTTCGCCGATGCCGTCGAAGCGGCGGCCGCTTCCGGTGCGCGGTTGGTGCGGATCGTTCCCTTGTTTCTGGCCCAGGGCGGCCACTTGAAGCGTGACGTCCCGGCCTTGGTCGAGGCCGCGCAGGCGAAACATCCGGATTGCCGGATCGAGTTGGCGCAGGCGGTGGGCGAGGATGCCGGCGTCGTGCACGCCATGGCGGTTTATTCGGCGGGAGCCTGAGGGCTCTTGCTTCATCTTGGTGGATTAGAGGAGGTTCGGGGTTCGATGGCTTGTCGCATCTGGCTGGTGGGAGACGATCCCCAGTTCGCGGAGCTGCTCGAAGGCTGGCTCGCGCCTGCTGGTATTTCTTGTACGCGTCTTGGCACGGTCGAAGCGGGTGTGCGCCTTGCGAGTGGTTCGCTGCCCGTCGATCGGGTGATTGTGGATGCGTGTTCGCGCGGAGGCAGTCTCGATCTGCTCACGCCGTTCAAAGAGGCTGGCGTGCCGGTGACGCTACTGGTCGAGGCGGAGGATTTGCTGGCGGTCGAGACGGGCTTGCATGCGGGCGTTTCGGGTCTGCTCGTCAAGCCCTTCGATGAACGCGCCCTGCGTGCAGCGCTGGCCTTGCAGCCGGGCGGCGCCAGTGTGCCGGCAGGGGGCTGTTTTCCGTTTCGGACTTTGGAAGATGTGACCGGGCTGTCGCAACTCGTGGCCGGTTTGTGCCCTGAGTCGGAGATGGTGCAGATTGCCTTGTCCGAACTGATGCTGAATGCCGTCGAGCACGGCAATCTGGGCCTTGGCTTCGTGCGCAAGGGCGAGCTGATGAGTTGCGGCGCTTGGCGCAACGAAGTCGAGCATCTGCTCAATCTCCCCGAGAACCTGGAGCGTTTTGCTTATTTGCGGGTCGAGTGTCGTCCGCGGGAGGTGCGCTTTCTGATTCGCGACCAGGGCGACGGCTTCGACCCGTCGCCTTATCTCAACCTCAATCCAGCCCGCTCCGTGGAGCCTCACGGCAGGGGCATCGCAATTGCCCGCATGCTGGCCTTTCCGGATCTGGTCTTCCTCGACGGCGGACGCTGCGTCGAAGGCGTGGTGCGCCGACATGTCTCGATGGAAGTAGCGGCCTGAGCGTTGTTTGCGGGGGCCAGGCCAGGCTTCCGGCGGTCCGCCAACCTTGACGAAGTGCAATATAAGTGTATTCTTATATTATGCTTCGATCCCATTTTTGCTCCCCTCGCATTTTGTCTTCATGCCTGTTGTCGGCGGTGCTTGCGCTGTCGGCCCAGGCTTTTGGCGCGGATGAGCGCGGCGCCGTCCCGACGATGAAGGTCGGCATTCAGCCGCGTGCGCAAACCTATGTCAGTGAGGCCACGGTGGAGGCGATCCGCCAGGCCACCGTCGCTGCCCAGGTTCAGGGGCGGGTGCTGGAGGTGAGGGCCGACGCGGGCGCGCGGGTGCGCCAGGGCGACGTGTTGATGCGCATCGATACCCGCGAGGCCGATCAGGCTGTGGCCGCGGCGACCGCCAACGTGGCTGCGGCCCAGGCGCGGCTGGTCGACGCGCGCGCCAGCCTCGAGCGCACGCGCAGCCTGCGGGCGCGCAATTTCATCAGCGCTGCTGCCCTCGATCAGGCCCAGGCCGCTTTCGATGCGGCAACGGCCCAGCACAAGGCGGCCGAAGCGGGGCGCGCCCAGTCCGACGCGTCGCGAGGGTTTGCGACGGTGACCGCGCCGTTTACCGGGGTCGTCGCCCAGCGCCTCACCGAGCTTGGCGAGATGGCGCAGCCGGGGCGCCCGCTGTTTTCGATCTACGAGCCGGGTGGCTTGCGGGCGATCGCCGATGTGCCGCAATCCCGGTTGGCCGAACTGGGCAAGACCGGCCTCAAGGCAAAACTGGAATTTCCCGAAAATGGGCGCTGGCTGGATGCTGCCGCTGTCATCGTGCTGCCTTCGGCCGATCCGCGCACCCACACCGCGCGCGTGCGCGTGAACCTGCCGGCCGACGCGACCGGCGTGGTGCCGGGCATGGCCGCGCGGGTGCATTTTCTCGTTGGCGAGGCGCCGCAACTGGTTGTTCCGGCCGGAGCGATCCTGCGCCGCGGAGAGGTCACCGGTGTTTATGTGGCCGACGGCAAGGGGAGTTTCAGTCTGCGCCAGTTGCGTGTGGGCAGTCCGCTGCCGGATGGTTCCGTCGAAGTGCTGGCGGGGCTGGCGGGCGGCGAGACGATTGCCCTCGATCCGGTGCGTGCCGGTCTGAGTGCCACCCGCCGGGGGCGCTGAGCCATGGGGATCGCCGGACGTATTGCGGCGCTGTTCCAGCGGAACGCGCTCACTCCTCTGCTGGCCCTGGTGCTGCTGCTCCTGGGCGTATTTGCCACTATCGTCACGCCCAAGGAGGAAGAGCCGCAGATCGACGTGACGATGGCCGATGTGATGGTGGCCTTCCCCGGCGCCTCGGCCAAGGACGTCGAGGCGCTGGTCGCCCGTCCGGCCGAGCAGGTGCTGTCGCGCATTGCCGGCATGGATCACGTGTATTCGGTGTCGCGGCCCGGCATGGCGATCATCACCGTGCAGTTCAAGGTTGGGGTGAAGAACCAGGATGCCATCGTGCGCCTGTACGACACCATCCACAGCAACCGGGACTGGATTTCCCCCGAGCTGGGGGTCGCCGAGCCGGTCGTCAAGCCAAAGGGCATCGACGATGTGCCGGTGGTGGCGCTCACGCTGTGGACCCGCGATCCGGCCCGTTCGGGCTTCGAACTGCAGCAGGTCGGCCGGGCGGTCGAGGTGGAGCTCAAGCGCGTCAAGGGCACGCGGGACGTGGTCACTATCGGTGGCCCCGGCCATGTGCTGCGGGTTCTGATGGATGCCGGAAAGATGAACGGCTTCGGCATCACTCCGCAGGATCTGAAAGGTGCGCTGCTGCTTGCGAACGCTTCCCAGCCGAGCGGAACGCTGACCGGCGGTAATCAGGAAGTGCTGGTGCAGACCGGCACCTATATCGCCAGTGCCGACGACGTGCGCAAGCTGGTGGTCGGCGTGTCGGCCGGCCGTCCGGTGACGATGGCCGATGTGGCCACCATCGTCGACGGTCCCGATCAGCCATCCCGCTATGTATGGCACGGACTCGGTAAAGGTTCGCCGCAGGCTGCGGAGGCCGGCGAAGAGCGCTTTCCGGCAGTCACCTTGTCGATTTCCAAGAAGCCCGGAGAGAACGCCGCCGACGTTGCCGACGGCGTGATCCGCCGCATCGAGGCGCTCAAAGGCAGTGTCGTGCCGGCCGGCGTCGAGGTGACGGTGACGCGTAACTACGGCGCGACCGCCACCGAAAAGGCCGACAAGTTGATCGGCAAGCTGGTTTTCGCCACGTCGGCGGTGGTGCTGCTGGTGTTCTTCGCGCTGGGCTGGCGCGAGGCGGTGATCGTCGGCACCGCGGTGACGCTGACGCTGGCGGCGACCTTGTTCGCGTCCTGGGCCTGGGGCTTTACGCTCAACCGGGTGAGCCTGTTTGCGCTGATTTTTTCCATCGGCATCCTGGTGGACGACGCCATCGTGGTTGTCGAGAACATCCATCGCTGGCACACGCTGGAGCCCGGCAAGCCCTTGTGGCAACTGATTCCGAAAGCGGTCGACGAAGTTGGCGGGCCAACCATCCTGGCCACGTTCACGGTGATTGCGGCGCTGTTGCCGATGGCCTTCGTGAGTGGCCTGATGGGGCCCTACATGAGCCCGATTCCGATCAACTCGTCGATGGGCATGTTCATCTCGCTGGCGGTGGCCTTCGTCGTCACGCCCTGGCTGGCGGGTCGGTTGATGAAGGGTGAGGTTCATGGCGAAACCCAGGGACACGCGCCGGACAAGCTGACGACGCGCCTTGAAGCGCTCTTCCGTCGCATCATGACGCCGCTGCTCGATCCGCAGACCGGTGCCCGGGCGCGGGCCAAACTCTGGTTCGGCGTGGTGCTGGCCATCGCCCTGTCGGTGTCGCTGGCGGTGGTGCAGCTGGTGGTGTTGAAGATGTTGCCTTTCGACAACAAGAGCGAATTCCAGGTGGTGCTCGACATGCCGGTGGGCACGCCGGTCGAAACCACCGCTGAAGTGCTGCGCGAGATCGGCGACGAGCTGGCCAAGGTGGATGAGGTGACCGACTTCCAGACCTATGCCGGCACCGCGGCGCCGATCAACTTCAACGGCTTGGTGCGTCAGTATTACCTGCGTGCGCTGCCTGAAATGGGCGACATCCAGGTCAATCTTGTCGATAAACACCACCGCAGCCGCAAGAGTCACGAGATCGCTGTTGCGGTGCGGGATGCGGTAGCGGCCATCGCCGCGAAGCGCGGCGGCAATGCCAAGGTCGTCGAAGTGCCGCCCGGCCCGCCGGTTCTGTCGCCTATCGTGGCCGAGGTGTATGGGCCGGACTATGCGGGGCAGATCGCCGTCGCGGGTACGCTGCGCAAGGCCTTCGAGACGACGCCCGACATCGTGGGCGTCGACGACACGGTGGATGAGGCTGCGCCCAAGCTGGTGCTGCGGGTCAATCAGGCCAAGGCGGCGCAGCTCGGCGTCGCCCAGGCCGACATCGTCGAGGTGGTGCGCCTCGGACTCGGCGGCGAGAACGTCACGCCGGTGCATGGGGGTGACAACAAGTACGAAATCCCGGTGCGTCTGACCCTGCCGCCCGAGCGCTTGTCGTCCGTCGATCATCTGCTCCAGATGAAGGTGCGGGCACGCCTTGCGGAAGCCGGCGGCGCGCTGGTGCCGGTGTCGGAACTGGTCGAGGTTCAGCAGGCCCGGCGCGAGCAGGTGATCTATCACAAGGATCTGCTGCCGGTGGTTTACGTGACCGGCGACATGGGCGGAAAGCTCGATTCGCCGCTCTACGGCATGTTCGACATCCGCAGCAAGGTGAAGGATTTGCCGCTGGTGGGCGAGCGCCTGGCCGGAACCCTCGACGAGTGGTTCATCCACCAGCCCGACGACCCCTACGCCGCCTATGCCATCAAATGGGACGGCGAATGGCAGATTACCTACGAGACCTTCCGCGACATGGGGGCGGCCTACGCGGTGGGCCTGATCCTGATCTACGTGCTCGTGGTGGCGCAGTTCCGGAGCTATCTGGTGCCGCTGATCATCATGGCGCCGATTCCGCTCACCATCATCGGCGTGATGCCCGGACATGCGCTGCTGGGCAGCCAGTTCA
>CALMXT010000278.1 GCA_937871125.1 uncultured Zoogloea sp.
CGCATCATCCAGGCGAACAGGTTGCAGCGCCAATGGGGCATCTGGCCGGGGCCGTCGACAATGCTCGAGCGGGCCACAAAGTAGGTGGTGGTCATCGGTTCGAGTTCCAGCCCGTACTTCGCCGCCAGCGCCAGGGCGGCCGGCACGTCCGGTTCCTCGCGAAAACCGAAGCGGGCATCCACGTTGTAGATTCCCGGCGCGAGCTGGGTCACTTCGACCCGCTCTTCGTCGTCGATGCGCGGGATGTCCTCATTCACCACGTGCAGGAAGACCGTTCGCTCATGCATCACCTTGTAGTGCTTGAGGTTGTGGAACAGCGCGCTGGGCACCAGGCTGGGTTCGGAGGTGAGATACACCGCGGTGCCGAATACGTGGGGCACATCGGGCAAGGGCCCCTTGATGAAGCCGGCCATCGGCACGTCGATCTGTCCGCGCTGGCTGGCGAGAAGGCGGCTGCCTTCCTTCCAGGTGGTGAGCATCAGGAAGATGACCGCGCCGAGCGCCATCGGCATCCAGCCGCCTTCGCCGAGCTTGGTCAGATTGGAGCTGAAGAACAGGACTTCCAGCAAACCGAAGATCGCCAGGGCGCTCAGCAGACCGATCCGCATCCGTCCTTCCGACATCATCAGGATGAAGGCCGTCAGCAGGGTGGTGATGATCATCGTGCCCGATACGGCGATACCGTAGGCGGCGGCCAGCGCGCCGGACGAACGGAACTGCAGCACCAGCACGATCACCGCCACCAGCATCAGCCAGTTCACGCTGGGCACGTAGATCTGCCCGCGTTCGGTGTCGGAGGTATGCAGGATGCGCAGGCGCGGCAGGTAGCCGAGGCGGGTCGCCTGCAGGGTCATCGAATAGGCGCCGGTGATGGTTGCCTGGGACGCGATCACCGTGGCCAGGGTGGCGAGGCCCACCAGCGGCAGCAGGAGCCAGTCCGGCGCCAGCATGTAGAAAGGACTTTCGATCGCTACCGGCGAGCGCAGGACCAGCGCGCCCTGCCCGAAATAATTCAGCACCAGCGCGGGCCACACTAGCCCGTACCAGGCCAGCCGGACCGGTTTGGCGCCGAAATGCCCCATGTCGGCATAGAGCGCCTCGCCGCCGGTCAGGGACAGGAACACCGCCGACAGCAGCACGAAGGCCAGATGCGGCTGGTCGATGGCGAAATCGATGGCATAGCGCGGATCGATGGCCCTCAGCACTTCCGGCGTCTGGACGATGCTGAGGCAGCCCAGCACCGCCAGGGTAGCGAACCACAGCACGGTGACCGGACCGAAGAATCGTCCGACCTGACCGGTGCCATGCTTCTGGATCATGAACAAGCCCACCAGGATGCCCACGGTGACGGGCACCACGTAGCGCTCCAGATGCGGTGTGGCGATGCTGATGCCCTCCACCGCCGACAGCACCGAAATGGCCGGGGTGATGATCGCGTCGCCATAGAACAAGGCCGCCGCGAAGATCCCTCCGCCCACTGCCAGCAAGGCCCGGCGCGGGCCGCTGGCGACCCGGTGGGCGAGGGCCGTGAGGGCCAGCACGCCGCCTTCGCCCTCGTTGTCGAAACGCAGCACCACCCACACGTATTTAAGCGAAACGATGATCAGCACCGCCCAGAAGAAGGCCGACAGCGTCGCCAGCACATGCGCTTCGGAAGGATCGATGCCGTGGGCGCCGGTGAAGGCCTCCTTGAAGGCGTAGAGGGGGCTTGTGCCGATATCCCCATAGACCACGCCGAGGGCCGCAAGGGCCAGGCCGAAAACGCTCGATTGCTGGTTGTCGTGATTCTGTTGATGCATTGCGTGCTCCCTGGGGGGCGGAAACCGTCAAAGCTGGAACCGGTAGCCTACGCCGGTCTCAGTCAGAAAGTGGCGGGGCTGGGCGGGATCGTCTTCGAGCTTGTGGCGCAGATGACCGACGTAGATGCGCAGGTAGTGGCTGCTGTCCGAGTAAGCCGGCCCCCAGATCTCCCGCAGCAGATGCCGGTGGGTCAACACCTTGCCGGCGTTGGCGATGAGAACGCCGAGGAGGCGGTATTCGATCGGGGTCAGCTTGACCAATTCGCCGCCGCGGGTCACCTGCCGGCGCGAGAAATCCACCTCCACATCGCCGAAGGCCACCAATGCCGCTTCGGCCTCCGCGCCGTTGCGGCCCCGTCGCAGCAGCGCCCGCACCCGGGCCAGCAGCTCCCCCACCGAAAAGGGCTTGGTCAGGTAATCGTCGGCCCCGGCATCGAGCACCCCGATCTTGTCGTTCTCGGTGGAACGGGCCGACAGCACGAGCACCGGCGCCGACGACCAGGCGCGGAAATCCTCGACGAATTGCGCGCCGTCCCCGTCGGGCAGACCCAGATCGAGCACCACCAGATCCGGCTTGCAACGGCCCGCCTCGATCAGACCATCCCGCCGCGTCCCGGCCTCGCCGACCCGCATCCCTTCGCGCTCCAGCGCGGTGCGCACAAAGCGGCGGATCTGGCATTCGTCTTCGACGATGAGGATCGTCGGACCGCTCGCGGCGCTCATGGTGCCTCTCCCTCCTGGGTCAGCGCTTCGGCTTCGATGGACGGCGGACAACCGCGGGGCAGGGTGAAGGCGACGCACGCGCCCCCGCCGGGGAGGTTGAACGCGCGGATCGTTCCACCGTGGGCCGCCACGATGGACTGGCAGATCGCCAGCCCGACCCCCATGCCGGCCACCGGACTCTCCGGCTGCCCTCGCTCGAACAGGCCGAACACCTTGTCGAGCTTGTCGGGCGGAAAACCGCCCCCGCCGCTGCACACCCGCAGCTCCACCTCGTCCGGCCCGGTGCTGGCCTCAAGCGCGATGGGCGTTCCGGGCGGCGAATACTTGTCGGCGTTTTCGAAAAGATTGCACAGCACCCGCTCCATCAACACCGCATCGAACTGCAGCAGCGGCTGCGCCGCCAGCCCGCTGATGAGCACCTTGCGCCCGCTCAGGGTCGGGCCCAGCAGTTTGAGGCTCGCGCCGACCACCTCTTCGAGGGGCTGCCATTCCCGGCGCAGGCTGACCCGCCCGCTTTGCAGACGCGCCATGTCGAGAAGATTGCCGACCATGCCATTCACCCGCATCGCCTGCTCGCGGATCGCCCGCGCCGTCTCGCGGGCCTCCGCCGGCAAAGGCGGCTGGAACAGGATCAGCGAATCGGCCATGCCGTAAAGCGCCGTCAGCGGCGTGCGCACGTCGTGGGACAAAGCCGAAAGAATCGAACTGCGCAGCCGCTCGGACAGCGCATCGACCTGGGCCGCGTGGGCCACCTCGACAAAATGCAGACGTTCCACCGCGGTGCTCACCAGCGAAGCCACGGCTTCGAGCAAGGGCGCCCGCCCGTCCTGCGGACCGGCGATGGAAACCACCAGCGCGCCGCGATTGCGCGTCGCCCCTGTCAGCGGAAGAAAATGCCGGCAGCGATCCATCTCGTCCAGCGCCGACGACACCACCGGCTTCTGGGTGCTGCAGACGATCCGGGCGGTCTGAAAATCCAGCGCATGCAGCGCCTCCCGGCGTTCGCCGGCCAGCACCAGCCGATCGCCGTCCGCCGCAAGCAGCAGCCAGCTGCGGGCGCACCACTGGTCTTCGAGAAAACGCTTCACCGCCTCGTCGACCTGCTCGATGGACAGCGCGCCAGCCAGCTTCCGCGCCAGATCGTAGAGCGCCCGGGTGGCCTGCTCGCGTCGGTCGGCCTCGCGCGCCTGGGTACGCAATCCGGCCGTGAGATGCCCGACGATCAGCGACACCGCCAGCATCACGACGAAGGTCAGCAGGTATTGCGCATCGGTAACCGCCAGCGAAAAGCGCGGCGGAACGAACAGAAAATCGAAGAAGGCGACGCTGACGACCGAGGCCATCACCGCCGGACCGCGCCCGGCCTTCACCGCCACCAGCACCACCGTCATCACGAACAGCATCACGATGTTCGGCAGTTCGATCCGCTCGTGGACCGGAAACACCGCACCGGCTGTCAGGGCGCAGGCCAAGGCCGCGCCGACGTAGCCCCAGGCGGAGCTCGGCGAACGACTATCGGTCCGGCGCTCCGGCAATGTCATGACAGCGATTCCACCCTTGTCCCACGGGACGATGCGGAAATTGTTGCACCGCCCTCGTAAAAATGGCGTAAAGATCGGCGCGCGACGCGACGGTCCATCCAAAAACCCGCCCAAGCCCGGCGCCGTTTCCACTGCAAGTTTCGAGGCCGGATCGGGCAAGACGGCCTCGGCCGACCGATCCGGGTCCGGCCAAAGCTGTCAACGCCTGTCAGGGATGTCAGCAGATGTAACTTGCATGCGACTTTCGAAAGTCTTGCATCAGCCTTTCGAAAATAAATTTCATTGGTTTATCAGCAACTTGGAAATTGATCTTGGCGCCCAAAAGCGACGCTCGAGGTCCCTCCGACGCGTCATCCGGCACACCTCCGGCGCCAAGGCCCGGATGCGGTCAACTGCGACCCAGGCCTACCGTTTAACCTGCACGCACGGACGTCCGTGCCCGACGTTCCCGTCCCCAATCTCCCTTCATCCCTTCACGCTCCCGCGAGGTCGAAATGAAAAAATCCGCATTGATCGTTGCCCTGGCCGCTCTGGTAACCGGCCTTGCCCACGCGCAGATGCCCGCGCCGGCCGCCAAACCCGCCGCCGCGCCGATGACAGCCCCAGCTGCCGTGCCGACAGCCCCCACGGCGGCAACGCCGACCGCCAAACCAGCAGCAAGCCCGACGGCGCCGGCCGCCGGCGGAAGCCCCGACAAGGTATGGACCAACGATGCCAGCAAGGTCTATCACTGCTTCGGCAGCAAGTATTACGGCAAGACCAAAAAGGGCGAATACATGTCCGAAGCCGACGCCAAGGCCAAGGGCTTTCACGGCGTCGGCGGCAAGGCCTGCGCCAAATAGCCCGGCCGGATCGCGCGACGCATAAGACAACGGCGCCCTGCGGGGCGCCGTCTGCGCTGGCTCATCGGCAGTGTGGCGCCGAACTTCATGTGCCAGAATCCTTCACCGCCACCCGCTGGAACCTCCATGCGCCCTTACGCTCTTCCTCTTTGCTTCGCCGCCGTTCTCGCGCTCGCCGCCTGTTCGCCCCACTCCGGCCTGAATACCGCCGACAAGGCCTCGGTGACCGCCGAACTGATTTCCCACCGCCCGGCCTGCGCGGCCTTCAGCCAGAAACTGGCCGAACCCGGCAGCGACGCCCGCAGCATCGACGAAACCTACCGTCAGGCCAGGGCCGCCCACTGCATCAAACCTCACGTTTGAGCGCCAGGATCGCCTGCACCGCGTCGTCCACGCTCCAATAGACCGCCACCGCCTGCTCCGTTCCGCCGATCAAGCCGCCGCGGGCGAGGGTGTCGCGGATGCGATCCTTGACCCGGGCCAGCACCAGATCGACGCCCGATTTGCGCAAGCTTGCGGCGAACTCGGCAAGCGCTTCGGTGGCCGTCGCGTCGAGGTCGTCGCACACTTCGAGGCTCAGCAGCACGGTATCGGGTCTGAGCTTGGCGACCCAGGTTCCGACGAACTGGAAGACCTGCTCCGCGTTGGCGAAGAACAGCGGCTCCTCGGTCCGGACGATCAGGATGTCGTCGGTCCGCACCGCCTCCGGGTGACGGCTGCGATCCTGATAGTCGCGCGTGCCGGGCAACTGCCCCAGCTCGGTGACGATAGGCTGGGCAAAGCGGCGGATCGCCAGCAGCAAGGACGAACCGACCGCCAGCAGCATGCCGAAAAGCACCCCGAACACCAGCACCCCGACCGCAGCCATCACCGCAAGCCAGGCATCGCCGCCCAGGCGCAGCCCTTTCAGCACCGCCTTTGGCCACAGGTTGTGGGACAGAATCCCGACCACCACCGCCGCCAGCACCGGCAGCGGCAACAGCGCCAGCCACGCCCGCGCCTGCCACAGCAGCAAGGCGAGCGCCGCGCCGGACGCAAAACTGGCCCATTTGCTGCGCCCGCCTGCCGCATGGTTGGCCGCCGCCGCCGAGAACCCGGCCCCGACCGGCAAACCCTGAAGCAGCGCGCTGATCGCGTTGGATGCGCCGAAGGCCAGCATCTCCCGGTTCGCATCCACCCGGTCGCCCGTCTGCAGCGCCAGGGAACGCACCGAACCCCAGGATTCGGCAAACAGGATCAGCAGCAGTGCCGGCGCGATTTCGGCGGCGCGCAGCCAGTGCTCGGCCGAGATGTCCGGCAGGTGGAGTTGCAAGGCCTGCCCGTCTATCTGCCCGACCAGGGCGACGCCGCGGGCCTCGAAATCGAACAGCACCGACGCGGCCATGCCCAGCCCGAGCACGATCAGCGATTGCGGCACGAACACGAAACGCCGCAAACCGTGGTACAGCACCAGCCACAGCAGCAAGGCCACCGCCCCGATCTGCACGCTGAGCACGTGCGCCTGCCCGAGTTCGGCCCACAGCCCGGCCACCACCTGGATGGCCTTGGTGCCCGCAACATGCACCCCGACGATGTGCGGCAACTGCTTGACGATGATGGTCACCGCCAATCCCCAGGCAAAGCCCCGCAGCACCGGGCGCGAGATGAAGGCGCCCAGAAACCCGGCCCGCAGCGCACCGGCCAGAAAAAACAGCGCCCCGGTCAGCAACACCAGCGCGTAGCCCATGTCCGCACCGCCGACGCCGACTGCCGACGCAAAGATGGCGGCGGCCGACGAGGTCGGCGCCACGATGGCGAAGCGGCTGGTGCCCAGCAGCGGATACACGCACACCCCGACCAGCGCCGCCAGCAAGGCATGCATCGGCGGCACCCCGGCGATGGCCGCATAGGCCACGGCCTCGGGCAGCAGCAGGCCGGCCACCGAAAAGCCGGCCAGCAGATCGCGCCAGAGCTTGGGCTGAGACTCGATTGGAGGAGTGTCGGAGGTATCGAAGGACATCGAAGCGGGTCGGGTGGTCGGGTGGTCGAATCAGGCTGCCGCGGCCGGAAGCGGGGTCGGCCGCATGCCGCCGTCCGGCATGCCCTCCGTCGCCCCCGCTGCGGTCCGGCAGCCCGTCAATGCGGCGCCTCAGGGCGCCAGCCGCGCCTTCTCCCAGCCGCCGGCCGCACCGAGCCGGTAGGCGATGCGATCGTGCAGGCGCGAGGCGCGGCCTTGCCAGAATTCCCAGTATTCCGGCACCAGCCGGTAGCCGCCCCAGTGGGGCGGGCGGGGCGGGTTGAGGCCGAACTTGAGGCCGTATTCGGCGGCGCGGGCAACGATGGTGCCGCGGCCGGGAATGACTTCGCTCTGGGGCGAGGCCCAGGCGCCGATGCGATGGCTGAGCGGACGGCTCGCGAAATAGGCATCCGATTCTTCCGCCGACACCTTTTCGACGCGCCCTTCGATGCGCACCACCCGTTCCAGCTCCACCCAGTGGAACTGCAGCGCGGCGAAGGGCCGGCCGTCGAGTTCGCGCCCCTTGCGGCTGGCGTAGTTGGAATACCAGACGATGCCCCGTTCGTCGAAACCCTTGATCAGCACGATGCGGGTGGACGGTCGGCCGTCCGCGCCGACGGTGGCGACGGTCATCGCGTTGGGTTCGGGCAAGCCCTTGGCCAGCGCCTCGTCGAGCCACGCCGAAAACTGGGCGAGGGGTTCGGCGGCGGCGGCGTTTTCGTCGAGGCTGCCGTGTTCGTAGGTCTTGCGCAGGTCGGCGAGCTTGTGGGTATCGGTCATGGCAGGTTCCTCAGGTTTTCCAGGCTGCGTGCGCTCACGCCCAGATCGCGCCAGTTTTCCGGGTGGCAGCTGAACAGCAGGATCTGGTGGCGGGTGGCCGCGTCGAAGAGCACGCGTTTCATCTGCGCCAGCCGGGTGGCGTCGCTGTGGACGAGGGCGTCGTCGAGGATCAGCAGGGTTGGGCGGCCGGCTTCCTTCAGCAGGTCGGCGTAGGCGAGGCGGCTGATCACGCCCATCTGCTCGCGGGCGCCGAAGCTGAGGGTTTCGAAATCGCCGGATTCCGGCCCCTGGCTGCCGGCGCGGGTCAGCGGGCCGGGGCTGAGGTTCTCGTCGATTTCGAGGCTGGCCTGGGGGAAGAGCAGCTGCAGATAGCGGTTGAGGTGCTTTTGCAGCGGTGCCTGCAGGCGCAGCGTGAGCGTGCGGCGCTTGGCTCTGAGCAGCGTCAGCAGACGGTCGAGGGCGGCGGCGCGGCGGCCCAGTTCGGCCGTGCGACGGCGGGCCTGGGCGAGATCGCGGCCGATTTCCGCGAGGCGTTCGTCGAGGCCCAGCGCACCGGCGGCCTGCAGTTCCACGTCGAGCTTGAGCAGCCCGTCGCGGCGTTCGGCGAAGCGCTTTTCGTGCTGCTCGGCACTGCGCCGGTAGCGCTCCACATCCTGCTTCAAAAAGTCCGGACGGGCGGCCTCGATCTGGCGCACCAGGGCGTCGATGCGCGCGGCGACGGCGGCCTGCTGGGCGAGGGTGTCGGTCAGGCCGGCGTTGGCGGCGGCCAGGCGGGCGGCGCGCTCGGGTGCGTCGAGCAAGGCTTCGGCGGCGGCGGCTTCGCGGATGGCCGCGGCGCAGGCCGCGTCGGCGTTGGCGACGGCGATGCGGGCCTGGGAAAGCTGGCCGGCGAGCTGTTCGACGGCGTGGCGGGCGGCCTCTTCGGCGCCTTCGGCGGCGGCGACGCCGGTCGCGTCGGTGGCCTCGGCCGGCGGCAGTTGGGCGAGGGCGCCGGCAGTTTCGCCGGCGCGGGCGTCCTGGGCGTCGCGCTCGCCGCGCAGCGCATCGAGACCGCCCGGAGCGAGGGTCTTGAGGCTGGCGGTGGCGGCGCGGATGTCGCCGTCGAGGAGCCGCCACGCCCGATGACGGGCTTCGGCGGCGTCCGCCGAGGCGAGGCCGAGACGCTGCAGCAGCGCGGCCTGACGGTCGCCGAGTTCGGCCGCGGCGCGGCGCAGGGCCGGCAGATCGAGGCCGCCGGGGGCGATGGCGAGGCGGCCGAGGCCGGGCAGCGCGATGACGGTGGCGTCGACAAGCTGGCGCTCGCCGCTGCCGCTCACCGTTTCGTCGCCGATCGTGAGCGTTCGCCCGTCGTCGAGGGCGAAGCGCAGACGGGTGGCGGCGGCGGCCAGCTGGATGCGGATTTCGTCGAGCCCGCGCTGCTGTTCGCGCAGTCGGGCAAGGTCGGCTTCGGCGATCTCGGTGGCGGCGGCCTGTTTGCGCAGATCGCGCAACGCGAGGTCGGCGGCTTCGGCCGCGGCGAGGCGGGCGGCGGTGTCGCCGGCCTTCTGGCGCAGTTCGGCGAGCCGGGCGGCGAGGCTGCGCCGGGTGTCTTCCAGACGGGCACTGCGCAGGCGCTGGCGAGCGGCGTCGAAACGGGCCACCGCGTCGGCGTGCTGACGCTGCCATTCTTCGGCGCGGACGGTCGCTTCGGCGAGGCGCTCGCGGGCGGTGGCGAGGGCGGCGCGGCGCTGACCGGCGTCCCGCGCCTGGCCGGCGTAGGTGTCGAGCTGGTGGCGCAGCAGCTTGAGGCGTTCGTCGAACTGGCCGGCCTGCTGGCGGGCGGCGGCAAGCTCGCGCTCCACGTCCTGGATGGCGGCCAGCTTGGCGGCGGCGTCCTGCTCCTTGGCACGAAAACCCAGCCACGGCTTGTCGGCTTCGTCGGCGGCCTGCTCGCGGCGCAGCGCGGCGAGGCTGTCCACCTGACGGCGGTAGGTGGCGATCTCGGCCTCGGTTTCGGCCAGCCATGCGGCAAGGGCGGCTTCGCGCTTGATGGCGTCGGCGTAGGCGGCACGGGGCGCGCCGGTGGAGGCGGTGAGCAGTTCGTTGCGGGCCGCTTCGACCTTGGCCAGCACTTCGTCGCCGCCGCTGCTGGCGACTTCGCCGAGCGATTCGTTGAGCGCCCGCCGCAGGTGGTCGGTGGCGTGGACGACCGGCGCGCGGATGTCGTGGGCGGTGCCCTGGGCGATCCACAGCAGGCCCGGAATGCCCCAGTGCTCGGCCTTGCTGACGCCCTTGCTGGCGTGCTGGAAGCCCAGCAGATCGGCCAGTTTGTCCTCGGCGTCGGCGCCGTCGAAACGTTCGCCGCCCCATTGCAGCTCGCAACGCTTCTTGTGCAGAAAGCTCTTGGCGAGGCGGCAATGGCGGTCGCCAAGGTCGAATTCCAGTTCGACGCTGGGCGAAGCACTGGAATCGCCCCAGGGCCGCAGTTCATCCACGCTGCCGGAGCGGTGGCGCTCGAAGAAGGCCGCGCGGATCGCCGCGACGACGGTGCTTTTGCCGGCTTCGTTGGCCCCGATGAACAGGTTGAGGCCGGGTTCCAGCGCGTCGATTTCGAGGGGCTGGCGGAACTGCTTGAACTGCTCGATGCGGAGGCGGGTGAGCTTCATCGCGCCACGCTCCGGCGTTCGTCGAGCAGGCCGGCGAGCAGGGCCAGCGCGTCGCGGGCGACTTCGCCATCGGGGCCGTCCTGGCCGGCGCGCAGTTCGGCCAGCACTTCGCCCAGATAGCCGTCGGCCTGCAGCTCGGCGATGTCCTCGTCGGTGGGTTCGAGGCGCAGCGCGGACAGATCGGTCAGCAGGCTGCGCGCCTTGCCGTGGGCCTTGCCGATGGCGTCGGCGAGGCGGCGCTGGCCGGCGAGATCGGTCTGGCCGCTCACCTCCAGTTGCACCACGTCGGCCGGGCCGAAGGCGGCAATGCACGCGATGGCCCGATCGAGGTCGGTGGGCACCTGCAGCCGGAGGGTTTCGATGCGCCAGCGGAAGCGGCTGGTGACGACGGGCGTGACGCGCGGCAGCGCGCCCGCGGCGTCCAGTTCGACAAGCAGCGCCTGACCGGAATCGTTGGCCTTGAAGCGGTCGGTTTCCGGCGTGCCGGCATACCAGCAGCGCGCATCCACCTGGCGGGTGCCGTGCCAGTCGCCGAGCGCGAGATAGTCCAGCCGGGCCTGACCGGCGCGGCCGGCGGCGATGGGGTTGGACGAGTCGATATCGTCGGCGAGGATGCCTTGCACGCTGCCGTGGGCAAGGCCGATCCGCGGCAGGCCGGGCGGCGTGTCGGCGGCCGCGAACCATTCGGTGAGGTCGGCGTGGGTGATGCGCTGGGTGAGGGGCGCGGGCAGGATCGCGACGCTGTCCAGCAGCAGCGGCTCGGGCTTCAGGCACACCGTGACGTTGGGCGGAATCGCCCGCAGCCGGAGGGCGCGGGTCCACACCGACTCGGCGAGGCCGGCGTCGTGGTTGCCGGGGATCATCACCCAGCGCCCGCCAAAACCGGTCATCGCGTGGAACAGCCGGTGGATGGTCTTGTCGGCCACGCCCTGGGCGTCGAACACGTCGCCGGCAACCAGCACGAGATCGACGCCTTCGTCGGTGGCGAGGCGGGCCAGCGCTTCGACGGTGGCAAAACGGGCGTCGGCGAGAAGGGCGGCGTCATCGGGCTCGAATTGCCCGAAGAGCTTGCCGATCTGCCAGTCGGCGGTATGCAGGAGCTTGATCACGGAGCGGGCGGAAACGGTCGATCGCGGCAACGGGTCGCGACCTTGTTCGGGATAGCCGGAGATTGTGACACGTCCGACGGGTGCGGCGGCAAGCTGCGATTCGGGTTAGATTCGAGGCCTGACCCCCAGAACGCACGCCGCCCCGACCGCGGCGAAAACCACAGGACTCCCCGATCGTGACCGCTCCCCGCGCTCCGGCGCCTTCCAGCCCGCAGGATTCCCACTCCGCCGAACGCCCCTGGCACCTGGCCGCCTCCGATGCGGAACGGGTCATGGCGGAATTCGAGCATGCGCTGATCTGCCTCGGCGAAGCCTTCGGGCGCTACAACCTGCAAGGGCTGGCCGGCGCTTCCGGCGACACCAGCTTCAGCGGGCAGGACAACATGGTGCTGCACATCATCGCCACCCTCGACCGGCCGAAAAGCCTGTCGGACATCAGCCGCTTCATGAACCGGGACGATCTGGCCAACATCCAGTACAGCCTGCGCAAGCTGATGAAGGCCGGGCTGATCGAGAAGGCCAGCGACCGTTCGGCCCGCGGCACCACCTACCAGACCACCGCCGAAGGGCGGGAGCGGGTGAACGCCTTCGTGGCCCGGCGCCGCGAACTGGTGCTCGGCCCGCCCGAGGAGATGGAACAACTGCGCGAGCAGCTCCGCGGCGCCACCAAGGTGATGAGCCACTTCATCGGCCTATACGACCAGGCCGCACGGGTCATGACGACCCGCAGTTGATTGCCCGCTTCAGTCGCCGAAGCGCCGCTTCATCGCCAGAATCAAGAGCGCCAGCACGAGGATCACCCCGTTGGTGAGCACCAGCGGCAGCGCGCCGCGGCGCAGGCCATAGACGATCCATAAACCCACTCCGGCAATCAGCACGGCGTACATCGCCCAGGACACGTCCCGGGCGCTGCGGCTTTTCCAGATCTGCCACGCCTGGGGCAGAAAGGCCGCGGTGCTGAGGCAGCCGGCCACGGCGCCGATAAGGTCGTCGGTTTCCATAGGCTTAGAAAAAACGGTCGAAGTGGATGCGTTCGGGGGGCAGCTTGTGGTGCAGCTGCAGGAGTTGTTGCAAGGCTTCGACCATCGGCGGCGGGCCGGCGAGATAGAACTCCGCTTCGCCCAGACGCGCGCCGAGGGTGGCTTCCACCGCTTCGTGGATCGGCCCGACCGGACCGGACCAGCCGGCTCGGGCGGCGGCATCGGCGTCCGACACCGCCGCGTGATAGCGGATCGTTTCGCCGAAGCCGGGCAGGGCCGCCAGTTCGGACTGGCCGCAGATATCGGCCGGGGTGCGTCCGCCGTAGAAGAAGTCGAGCTTGCGCCCGGCCAGCGCCGGCTCGGCCGCCACGCCGCGGGCCACCGACAACATCGGCGCAAGGCCCGAGCCGCCGGCGATGCAGACGATGTCGCGAGGGCTGTCGGTGCGCAGGTGGGCCATGCCGTAGGGGCCGTCGAGTCCGATCGCGGTGCCGACGGCAAGCTGCGAGAACAGCACTTCGGAAGCGCCGCCGCCGGCCACCTTGCGGATGCGGAAATGCCATTCGCCGGCCGCGTTGGGCAGGTTGGCCATCGAATAGGCGCGTTCCCGATCAAGGCCGGGCAGGGCCAGCAAGGCGTACTGGCCGGGCAGGAATTCGGCCGGCGCGTCGGAGCGGAAGACGAATTCGCGGATGTCGTGGGTGACGTCGCGCACCGCCGTCAGCGTGGCGGTGCGCCGGGCCGGACGCAAGGCCGGCTTGCCTTGCGGATCGAGGCGCAGGCGGATGCGGGCGTCGCCCAAGGGCCGGCTCTGACAGGCCAGCACGCGGCCCTTGCGGCGGTCGCGCTCGGAGAGGCCCGGTGCGGCGGGCCACAGATCGGCCACCTCGCCTTCGATCACCTCGCAGCGGCAGCAGCCGCAGGCGCCCACGCCGCACTCGTAGGGCATGCCGAGGCCGGCCCGCAGGCCCGCCCGCAACAGGGTGTCGCCGGCGGCGTATTCGAAGACGGCTTCCTGCTGGTTGACTTCGATTACGGGCATGCGGCCTCCGTCTCGTCGATGGCGGCGTAGATCGCTTCGTCCTTCACTTCCACGCGATAGATGCGCAGCGGGATCGTGCACGGCGCGCCGGCCGGACGGCCGGTGGCGATCTCGAAGGCGCCCTGGTGATACGGGCATTCGACGACGCCGTCGTCGCAGTCGATCTCCCCGTCGCACAGCGAGGCTTCGCCGTGGGTGCAGGTGTCGTCGGTGACGTAGAAGCGGCCTTCGAGGTTGAACACCGCCAGCGGCGGGCGGTCGGCGAGTTCGATCCGGTGGCAGCCGCCTTCCGGAACGTCGTGGGTGGTGCAGAGCTGTTTCATGTTGTGTCCCTTTCTGGCGCCGCCCCCCGGCGGGAGGGCGGCGTGCGTTGCGTCGTCGATCACCACTTCCAGGCCATCGCGGCACCGATCCAGTGCTGCGACATGCGTACATCCACGCCGTTGCTCGGCCCGCTGCCCTGCACCTCCTTGCCGAAAACCCGCGCATACACCATCGACAACTCGGTGTTGCCGGCCATCGCCAAGGTACTGCCGAGGGTGAAGTGGTTCTGCGGTGTCACCGGCGCGAGGTAGTCGAGGGTGGTGTCCTTCGAGCCGACGATCTGGGTGCCGTGGCTATAACCGGTGCGCAGGGTGAGGGCCGGGGTGGCCTGCCAGGCGGCGCCGATGCGCGAGATGGTCTGGTTGTGCCAGCCGAAACCCGGCTGGGCGTCGGTGAGCGCGTTGCCGAGGGAATTGATGTCGCCCCAATTCACACGCATCAGGTCGGCGGCGATGACCACGCCTTCGACCGGCCGCACGGCGATCCCGACGCCGTAGCGTTCGGGCACGTCGAACTCGCCGGAATGGGCCAGCAGCTTGCTGTAGGCGTCGAGCTTGCCCATTTTGGTGCGCAGGGAATACATGGCGCCGAGGGTGACCTTGTCGCTGACCTGGCCGGTCCAGCCGATCTTGAAGCCGGCGCCCATCGACGATTCGGTGCCTTGCCCTTCCACGCCCGCGCTGTCGGGCACGCCATCGACGCGGAAGCGCTGGTAGGCGAGATCGAGGGAGATGCCGACCGCCTGGGTTTCGCTGAGGCGCAGGGCGTAGGTGGGCGAGACGATCAGCTGCATCAGCTTGGCGCCATCCTTGCCGCTGCCGGGGCCGCCGAGGATGTTGCGGTCGTACTTGGTGGTGACGCCGTTGCCGTACACCGACACGCCCAGCGACTGACGGCTGTCGATCACGCGGTTGTAGCCGAACTCGGGGATCGGGATGGCCTTGACGCCGTCGCCGTCGTAGTCGGTGCCGCCGAAGGTGGAAGCGGGCTTGGGCATCACCACCGCCAGACCGAGGTCGAGCCGGTTGCCGACGAAGGCCATGCCGGCCGGGTTGTTGGCGGCGGCCAGGGCGTCCTGGGGCAGCGCGATGGAGGCGCCGCCCATGCCCTGGGCCTTGATGCCGTAGCCGTGGGGCATGGTGCCGTTGGTGGCGTGGGCGGCGGGCATGCCGGCCACCAGACCTGCGGCGGCCAGGGCGGCCGGCAGGGTACATCGGGAGAATCGCGTCGCGCGGCGGGTCATGACATCAGCTCCGTAATGGGGGAAAGGGCTTGCTCGGGTCCGAGGGCGGCGTAACCGCCATCCACCGCCAGATTGGTGCCGGTGATGAAGCGGGCGTGGTCGGAACACAGGAAGAGCACCGCGTCGGCCACTTCGGCCGGGTCGCCGATGCGGCCGAGCATGTGGAAGGGCTTGGCGACGGCATTGACCTTGTCGCGGTCGCCGCCGGAGATCTGGTCGAGGATGCCGGACCAGGTCCAGCCCGGCGACACGGCATTCACGCGGATGCCGTCGGCGGCCAGATCGAGGGCGGCGCTGCGGGTCAGTTGCAGCACCGCGGCCTTGGTGGCCGGATAGGTCCAGCGCCCGGCCTGGGCGACGCCGGCGCTGGTGGAACCGAAGTTCACCACCGCGCCACCGTCCTTCATATGCGGCCGGCACGCGCGCAGAAACATCGCGGCGCCGAAGACGTTGATCGCGAAGGCTTTTTCCCAGTCACCGCGAGGCGAGTCGGGGCCGTTGTCGATATAGGCGGCGGCCACGTTCACCAGGCAATCGATGCGTCCGAAGGCCTTGAGCGTGGCGGCGACGCAGGCGTCGATGTCGACGTCGCGGCTCACGTCGGTGGCGATAAAGCGGCTGCATTCGCCGAGTTCGCTCGCCAGCGCGCCACCGCCGCGGGTGTCGATGTCGGCAATCGTCACCCGTGCGCCTTCGGCCACGAAGGCACGGGCAATCGCCGCACCGATGAGGGTGGCGCCGCCGCTGACGATGACAACCTTGTCCTTGAGTCCTCTCATGTCGGTTCCTTGATGTTTTGTTGTTCGGTGTGCGGGAGGCGTCGGGAGTGAGGCGTGAGGAGGGGCGGCATTCATCCGCCGACGCCCGAGCGCCAGCGCACCGGGTGTCAGCCCGACCTCCTAACCCCTCACTCCTTGCTCCTCACCGCCGTGTCACCCGGCCAGCGCCGGCTCGGTGGGGGCGGCCGCGCCAAGGCGGCCCTGACAGAACAGCAGCGGCGTCCGATCGCTCCAGCGGTAGCGCAGCACGCGACCGAGCAGAATCAGGTGGTCGCCGCCCGGATAGACCGCCTCCAGCGCGCATTCGAACTGGGCCACCGCGCCGGGCAGGAGCGGCGCGCCGCCGGCTCCGGCTGCAAGGTCCAGTCCGTCGAACTTGTCGGGCACCGGCCGGCCAAAGCGGCTGCACAGCTCGATCTGCTCGTCGGCCAGCACATTCACCGCAAAGTGGCTGCCGTCGCGGAAGGCGGCGAGGCTGGGCGAACGTTCCGACAGGCTCCACAGGATCAGCGGCGGGTCCATCGACACGGAGTTGAAGGAGCTGGCGGTGAGGCCCACCGGCTTGCCGTCCGGCGCGACGGTGGTGACCACCGTCACCCCGGTGGCGAAGCTGCCGAGGGCCTTGCGCAGGGTTTGCGGGTCGCTGTCGGCGGCGTCGCCTTGCCAGCGCCCGGAAGCTTGATCAGGCTGCACAGCGTTCCACCCTTTCCGCCACGAAACGTCTGGCTTCGTCGAGATCGGCAATCCACGGCCAGTAGTTGCGCGGGTTGTCGAAACAGCGCATGAAGGCGTCGGCCACCGGCGGATGGACCGAGGCGGCACCGAGCACTTCCATCACCGGCGCGCCGGGCGGCTTGAGCAGGGCGTTGGTGAAGGCGGTGGTGTACATCGCCGATTCGTTCCAGAAGCTATTGAAGGTTTCGTCCATCCAGGCCGCGTCGAAGGGCGCACTGCCGTTGGCGACGATGCGCGCCACGAGGTGGCGGACCATCCGCGCGGCGTTGTTGGAGCCCTGGCCGGCGATCGGGTCGTTGAGCACCGCGGTGTCGCCGATGGCCATCACGGCGGCGCCGGAGGGCAGCGTGCCGATGGGATGGCGCACGGTGGGGGTGAAGGCGCCCTTGAGCCACCCGTCGGCGTCGGTCAGTTCGGCGCCTTCCATGTGATGGAGATCGTCCGGCGCGAATTCGGCGATCACCTGACGGGCGATCTCGAGCAGTTCCTTGCCGTCCTTGGCATCCTGGAAGCGGTCCATCGGGCCGCCGGGGATGGCCTCGAAAAGGAAGCTGCGGCACTCGCCGTGGGCGTGGGTGTAGAAGGGCAGCGAGAAGTATTCGCCGACACCGGCGATGAAGTTGAAGCGCAGCGGACGGAAGGGCACGCGCTGCCACGGGCGGTCGCCGAGCAATTTGGGGCCGGTGAGGAGCATCGCGGCGAGGTTGCGCGGCGGGGCGAGGTGTTCGCTGCGGGCGTCGTCGCGGGCGAAGAAGGCGTTGATCTGGCCCTTGCCGGCGGCCACCAGGGTGAGATCGCTTTCGGCGGCGATCTTTTCGAGATCGGCCACCGAGACGGCCTGGATCACCAGCTTGCCGCCGCGGCGGGGGAATTCCTGCAGCCAGCGGGAAAACTTGGTGCGCTGGTCGAGCGCCTGACCCTTCAGGTTGCCGAGGCGGCCCTGCACGGTGAGGCCGATGCTGCCGTCGGGGCCGCGGAAATCCACGTGCATGCCTTCGCCGTAGGGCACCAGGTCTTCCCAGAAGTTGAGGCCCAGTTCGCGTTCGACGGCAAGGCTGCTGTCGAACATGAAGGCGGTGCTGGGGATACGGCTGTTGAGCACCTGTTCGGCGCTGCGGTCGGTGTAGAGGGTGACGGAATAGCCCTTGTCGAGCAGGGCGAAACCGAGCAAGAGGCCGCACTGGCCGCCTCCGATCAAAGAAATCTTGCGCATGTTGTGTGTCCTCGATGTCGATTGGGGTCAGGCCGCCGGCGGCAGGGTCGTCCAGCCGTCGGCGTGGGGGCTCATGAGCTTCAGGTGCAGCCTTACGTCGGTGAAACGCCAGCCTTTCCGGCCCTTGCGCAGCCGGCTTTCGTACCAGCCGCCGATCCAGTTGGAGCCGCCGTCGGCCATCCGCGCCAGCTCCCACAGATACCAGTGGCAGCGGGCGTGGCGGCCGTCCGGGTCGGGCTCGACCAGCGGCGAAACCATGTAGTGCAGCGACCAGCGGATGCCTTCGCGGCCGATGCGGGCCAGTTCGGCGGCGATCTCGGCGCGGCCCCGGTAATGACCGAAGCCTTCGCATTGCCACTCGGCGTCGGCGGAAAACAGCGGCCCGAGGATCTCCGGGTCGTTGTTGCGGTCGGCGCCCAGGGCGTAGCGGGCCACCAGGGCGCGGATCGCCTCGATGTCCTCAAGGCGGGTGAGGCGGGCGGCGAGATCGCTTTTCATTTCAGGCCGCCACCGCGCCGTGATCGGCCACGAAGCGCGACTCGTCGAAGCTGAACGGCACCTTCGGATCGCCGCGGTAAAGCTCGATGTGGGGCGCCACTTCGGCCAGCGACAGGGCCAGATTGAACAGGCGCGCAGCATCGGGCGGGAGTTCGCCGAGGGGGAACTTGTCCGAATAGGCGAGGATTTCTTCGAGGCGCGGCAGCATGGCTGCGTAGAAGGCCTGCAGCTCGCCGCGGGATGCGTTGATGCGGCGCTGCTGGCGGGCGTCCTGGGTCGGCAGCGCCCAGGAGGCGACCAGCGGTTCGAGGGCTTCGAAGGATTTGGGCAGGGAGAGATCGGTCATGGTGGTGTTCCTCATTCGGCGTGCATGTAGGCTTCGAGGGCGTGGTAGCCGTGGCGGATCAGGATTTCGTCGTCCTGCAGGTGCATCCACTTCTTGGCGCCGGATTCGAGAGCGGTCTGGGTGTCTTCCATCGTCGCGGTGTCTTCCAGCCAGGCGTTGCGCTGCAGGCACTGGGCGTGTTCGAGCGCCCAGCGCTGGCTGTTGGTCTTGGCCGGACGCACGTAGTACTTGCCTTCCCACAGGGTCTTGTTGTGGGCGATGGGCCAGAACTGGTGGGTGAACCAGATGCCTTCCGAGATGTGCAGCAGCAGGTTGGGGAAGAGCACCGACAGCTCGAAGGAGAAGTCGTCGCGGCGGTCCGGATTCACCGTCGGCGGCAGCATCGAGGCGCCGCGCTGGGCCACCAGCGAGCCGGTGGCGAGGCTGTTGGCGATCTTCGCGACCGGGGTCGGCTCGGCGTCGAGGGACAGGCAGATCGCGGTGGTGCGGTGCGGGCCGAAGAGTTCGACGTTCTGCAGGCCGGACGAGAACACGTTGGGGAAGGAGCCGGCGTGGATGGTGGCCACGTGGTAGGCCTCGGCAAAGGCGTCGTGGGCGACTTTCCAGTTGCAATCCAGGTAGGTGTGGTAGCTGAAGCACTGGCTCAGCTCGCCGTAGGGGAAGCCGGCAAGGTGGGTGCCGATGCCGCCGAGAAATTCGGCCAGCGGCACGACCTTCTCGGCCGGGTCGAGATTGACGAAGATGAAGCCTTCCCACACGTCGGTATGCACCGGGGTGAGGCCGTTCTTGTCCTTGTCGAAGTCGGCGTGGAACTTGTTCTCTTCCGGCACCTGGACGATCTTGCCGTTGGCGTTGTAGACCCAGCCGTGGAAGCGGCAGGTGACCACCGCCGCCTTGTTGCGGCCGAAGGTCTCTTCGCCGGTTTCGACGATGACCTTGTTGCCCCGGTGGGAACAGGTGTTGTGGAAGCCGCGGATCTGGCCGTCCTTGCCGTGCATGAGGATCACCGAAGTCTTGGCGAAGGCCAGCTTCTTGACCTTGTAGTCGCCGGGCTTGGCGATTTCCTCGACGCGGCCGACCTTCAGCCAGCTCTTCAGGAAGACCTTCTTGCGTTCTTCTTCATAGAACTCGGGCGAGATGCAGGGCTCGACCGGGATCGGGCCGGTGCCGAGATCGGGAAATTTGGCGGCCCATTTCAGGTCGGTGGGGGCATTCATGAGGTGTGCTCCTTGATTGTGGGTGGTGTGGAATGTCAGTCGGCGCCGATGCCGTACTGGGCGCGAACGAGGTGGCCGATGCCGAGGCGGTCGAGGATGTGCATCGGGCACTGGAAGGTGACCCGCACCACGCCGGGCAGGCGGCTGATCTCGATGGAACCGGCGATGGTGGCGCGGTTGAGGATTTCCTCGGCCGACAGACCGGTGACTTTCGCGGCGCGATCGACGCCGTTATGGGTGGCGTCGTTGAGGGTGCGACCGCTGCCGATGAAGGTGATCGGGCCGTTCTCCTCGATGAAGCTCTGGCCGAAGCGGGCGGCCAGCGTCTTTACCGCCTGGCGCTGCTCGCGGTTCATCGGGCGGGCCATCGGGGGCAGGTCGTCGGGGCGCTGGAGCAGGATCGGGCCATCGATGGCGAGCCCCTTGATCACTTCCACTTGCACCTCGGTGACGCCGGAAACGTCGGTGGCATGGCCGGCCACTTCGCCGTTGCCCTGCTGGGCGTGCATGTCGCCCATGTAAACCCCGGCGCCGGGCACTTTGACCGGACAGATCAGGATCGCCCCGGCGCGTACCGAGTTGGTGTCCATGTGGCCGTCGGTCTTGTGGCGCTCGAGCTCTTCCTGACTCATCGCGTAGGCGTGGGGCGCATCGACGAGGAAGGAACCGAAATCGCCGGCGTTGTGGGAATCCGGCAGGTCGCGGGACGGGGTGGTGCCGATGTTGCCGAGGAAGGGCTGCATGTGCGCCGCCAGACCGGCGATGTCGGCGCGGGCGAGGGACAGGATGGAGTGCTGTTCGGAGTGCTCCGGCAGGCGCGAATTGCCTTTCGCGTCGGCCGCCAGACGCTCGGCCACGGCCTTGTCCACCGTGAGGGACACCTGATTGTCCTTGTCGAGCACGATCACGTAGCCGTTGGTGAAGCGGAAGGCATTCACCTCGGCGCCGCACACGTCGCAATGCACGGCGTCGTCGCCGATGCCCTCGATGTGACTGGCCGGGCTGACGGTGCCGCAGTTGGGGCACAGCTTGGCGACGAAGGGATCGCCGGTGTAACGGCCATCGACGAAGGACATCACGCCCGACGAAGTGGCCAGCGAGGTGACTTCCATCCGATTGATCCGGATCGCCACCGCGTCGCCCACCTCGGCGCCTTCGACGGCCACCGGCTGCGACACTTCGTGACCGCCCTGGAACTTCGGCGTGATCATCGGCCCCCAGCATCCGGGCGGCGTGCCGACGCGGATCGTGCCGCCGTCGGCCACCGGGCCGAGCATCGGGTTGCCCGGACCGACGATGCCGCGGGTGTAGGTGGAAACGACCACCTCTTGCTGTGCAGTAGTACTTGTCTGGCTCATGGAAACGACTCCTTGCATGCGTAGCTGGGGTTAGGCTTGCCGGTGGCGCGGGGTGGGCGGGTTCCCGCGGCGCACCGGCTTTTATGGCCGGCCTATCAATTCGATTTACACTGTAATTTCACTTTTTCGGACGTGGCGCCGCGATTTCCGGCAAGCTGTCCTAAGGCCTGAAACATTGTTCAGAACCATGGCGACAAGGCTATCGACGGGGCTGCGGGACGTAAATCGGGCGTCGCATCTAAGCGACTAGGTATTAATTCTTATCGGCCTTTGCCGGCACGGCCGCGGGGAAATGACATGCATGTGACGACCAACTACCAGGACGTCTTCGACCACGCCAACGACGCGATCTTCATCCACGACAACACCACCGGCACCATCCTCGACGCCAACCGCATGGCGTCGAACCTGACCGGCTATTCGGTCGCGCAGCTGCGGCAAATGACGGTGGGCGACATCAGTTCGCGACGCCGCGGCTTCGACGACGCCGGCGCGGTGGCGCTGCTCCAGCGCACCATCCACGAAGGCCCGCAGCTCTTCGAATGGTGGCTGTGCCGGCCCGACGGCAGCGACGTGCCCGTCGAAGTGAATCTCAAGCACATCGTGTCCGACGGCCAGCCGCGGGTGATCTCGCTGGTGCGCGACATCCACGAGCGCAAGGAGGCGGAACGGCGTCTGGTGGCCCGCGAATCGTATTTCCGGCGTCTGATCGGCAGCATCAGCGACGGCATCGTCATCCTCGACCGCCGCGGACACGTGAGCTGGGTCGGGCCGTCGATCCGTCAGGTGCTCGGTTTTCGCGAACGCGAAGTGCGCGGCCAGAGCGTCTTCCGCCGCATGGACCACGACGACGCCAACCGGCTGGCAGCCCGGCTCGAAACCGCAACCGGCGACAACGGCGGGGTGATTCCCCTCGAATACCGCATCCAGCACCGGGACGGCAGCTGGCGCCGGCACGAGGGCAGCTGCGTCAATCTGCTCGAAGACAAATGCGTCAATGGCCTGCTGGTGACCTTCCGCGACGTGACCAGCCGCATCGAAGCGGAAGAACGCGTGCGCCAGCGCGACCTGGAACTCAGCCACATGGCGCGCCTGTCCACCACCGGCGAAATGGCCTCGGCGCTGGCCCACGAACTGAACCAGCCCTTCTTTGCGATCATGAATTTCGTCGGCGGCGCGATCCGCCGTGCCGACGCCGGCCGGCTCGATGCCGACACCCTGCGCGACGTGCTCGAAAACACCCGGGTGCAAGCCGAACGCGCCGGCCGCATCATCCGCACGGTGCGCAACTTCACCCGGAAAAGCGGCTATCACCGGGAAACCGTCGACATCCGCACCATCGTCGAGGAAATCGCCCCCTTCATCGAGATCGAGGCGCGGGCCAAGCGCGTCGCGGTGCGCTACCGCCTGCTGCGCGAACCGGCAATGGTCGATTGCGACTGGGTGCTGATCGAGCAGGTCATCTCCAACCTCGCCCGCAACGGCATCGAAGCGATGATCGACACCCCCATCGAACGCCGCCAGCTCACGCTGTCCACCCATCTCACGGCCGCCGGCAGCGTCAATGTGTCCATCGAGGATCGCGGCCACGGCCTGCCCCGCGCCAACCCGGACCGCCTGTTCGACGCCTTCTTCACCACCAAGAAAGAAGGCCTCGGGATCGGACTGTCCCTGTGCCGCTCGATCGTCGATTCCCACGGAGGCCACCTGTGGGCCACCGACGGCGCCAGCGGCGGCGCAAAATTCCACTTCAGCCTGCCACTGACAACAGGAGAGCCCGTCCATGACGACCCCATCCGCTAGGCCCGCCGCGATGCCGACCGTGTTTGTGGTGGACGACGACGACGGCGTCCGCGAATCCCTGCGCTGGCTGCTCGAATCGGTCGGCCACCCAGTTCGGGTGTTCCGCAACGGGCGCGAATTCCTCGACGGCTACGACCCGGACCAGCCGGGTTGTCTGCTCCTCGACGTGCGCATGCCCTTGATGGGCGGCTTCGAACTGCAGGAAGTGCTGCGCATCGACAACCCGGCCCTGCCGATCCTGTTCCTCACCGGCCACGGCAGCATTCCGATGTCGGTGCGGGCGATGCGCAACGGCGCCTTCGACTTCATCGAAAAGCCCTTTTCCGATCAAGCCCTTCTCGACCGTGTCCAGGACGCCGTCAACCGGGCCGCCGAACTGCACCGCCAGCAACGCCACAGCCGCTCCATCGACCAGCTGCTGGCGCTGCTCTCGCCCCGCGAACGGGAAGTGCTCGACCTGCTGATCGACGGCCTGTCCAGTCGCGAGATCGGTCAGGAACTGGGCATCAGCAAAAAGACGGTCGAGGTCCACCGCTGCCACATCCGCGAAAAGCTGGGCATCGGCTCGGTGGCCGAAATGATGCGGCTGGTGCTCAAGAACGACACCCGGTAAGGCGGTAGAAAATCCGCCCGGCCAAGACGCCATCGGCCGGAACGGGATCGTTCCGCGGCGGCGTCAAGCGGTCGCCGGTGGATGCTGCACGCGCAGCACGCAGGCGCCGAACAGGAAAATCTGGGCCGACCAGTAGATCCACACCAGGATCGCCGCCAGCGAACCGGCCGCGCCGTAGGCCGAGGCCACGCCGGTGCGGGCGAGATAGGTGGCGATGAGATAGCGGCCGACCGCGAAGAGCGCGGTGATGACCACCGCGGCAGGCAGCGCAGAACGCCAGCCAATCCCTTTTGCCGGCGCCAGCCGGGCCAGCAACACCGCAAACAACACCGCGCTGGTGGCGTTGACCAGGAGCAGGTCCGACACCCCGCCCAGGATTCCCAACCACGCCTGACCTTCTCCGAGCCACGCGATGGCCGCCGTCACCGCCGCTTCCACGAGCATCGTCACCGCCAGCAGAAAGCCGATGCCGAGCGCCAGCCCGAGCCCGTTGAGGCGGCTCAGGATCAGCCCCTTGGCGGTGGTGGGCGTGGCTTCGGCCCCCCAGATGGCGCACAAGGCCGCCTGCAATTCGAGGAAAACCGCGCTGGCGCCGACCACCGTGGTGCCGATGGCGATCAGCGCCGACAGACCCGGTCCGCTGACCCGCGCCAGGGCCGCGTCGGCCAGGCCCTTCATCACCTTGGCCTCGTCCTCGCCGACCATCCGCAGCAGATAGTCGTAGATCGCCGCCTGGGCTTCGGCGGTGCCGAGCACGAGGGCGATCCCGGCGGTGATCACCACCAGCAGCGGCGCCAGCGAAAACATCGTGTAGAAAGCCAGCGCCGCCCCGTGGCGCGGCGCGCTGCGGGCCAGGAAGAGCCGCGCGGCCGGCATCAGACCCGCGGCGAGCCGGCGGAAACCTGCCGGGGAAGGCGTGACGGAAGACTTGGAGGACGAAAGCTCTGCGGGCATGAGGGCGACGGCGCGGGATAAAGTTTCATTCTGAGCGCCGCGCCCGGCGAAGAACAGCGCCGTGGCGCTCAGGCCATGCGCCGGCGCAGGCTTTCGGAAAGGCCGTCGGCGGCCAGCACCAGCACCAGAAAGGTGGCGAGGATGGTCGCCGCCTCGCCGCCGTTGAGCATTTTCATCGACTGATCCATCAACTGGCCGAGCCCGCCGGCGCCGACGAAACCCATCACCACCGAGGCGCGCACGGCGCATTCCCAGCGATAGACGGTGTAGGAAACCAGTTCCCGCGCCGCATTCGGCAAGAGACCGTAGAACAGCGCGGCAAGGCGGCCGCTGCCGGCTTCGAGCAGGCTGCGCGTGGGGCGGTCGTCGCTGGATTCGAGGATTTCCCCATACACCTTGCCGAGCATGCCGCCGTAGGTGATGCCCAGCGCCAGCACCCCGGCCGCCGCGCCGAGGCCGAAGACACGCACGAAAAGCAGCGCCCAGACCAGTTCCGGCACCCCGCGCAGCACCGCCAGCAGGCCGCGGGCGAGGCTGCGCAGCACTTGTCCGACCCAGCCGCCACGCCCCGGCCCGAGGCGCGAGACCGACAGGCTGCGGGTCAGCGTCAGCCCGAGCGGCACCGCCAGCAGCACCGCCAGCGCGATGCCGGCGGTGGCCATCGCCAGGGTTTCGAGAGTGGCCTTGCCGAGCAGGGCGAGGAATTCCGGCGAAGTCTCGGGGGGCAGGAAACCGCCGACGAAATGGCCCATCGCCGCCAGATTGCCGGATTCGAACAGCGCGGCCGGATCGAACCGCGCCAGTTGCAGGAGCGGCCACAGCACCGTCAGCGCGGCGAGGGTCCAGCCGAGGCGGGGCAGGGCGGCCGGATCGCGGAGCGGCGGGGCCGCCGCCCGATCTTCAGGAGCAAACGGGTTCGCCGCAGCGTTCCGGCTCATGCGCAGCGCAGCGGCAATTCGCCGGCCCGGAGCGGACTTTCGGCGGTGGATGCGGCAAGGCCCGGCCGACCGCCTTCGGCGGCGTAGAGCTCGCGGAGCTGCGCATCGCTCACCGCAGCGGCCGGCAGGTCGAAGAGGATGCGGCCGTCCTTCACCCCGACCACCCGCGGGAAGTGGCGCAGGGCCAGCTCGACGGCATGCAGGCTGGCCACCAGCGTCACGCCGCGGCGACTCGCCTCTTCGTTGAGCAGCGCCACGGTAAGTTCGGAGAGCGCCGGGTCCATCGCCGAAACGGGTTCGTCCGCAAGAAGCAGATCGGGCCGCTGGTAGAGCACCCGGGCCAGCCCGACGCGCTGCAACTGGCCGCCCGAGAGGCGATCGCAGCGCTCGAAAAGCCGCTCGGCAAGATCGAGGCGGGCCAGTTCGCGGCGGGCGCCTTCCGGATCGGCCGGCACCACCAGCGAAGCGAGGGATTTCCACAGCGGCCACTGGCCGAGCCGGCCGGCCAGCACGGCGGTCACCACGCGCTGACGCGGCGGGATCGGCGCCGCCTGATGGACCAGTCCGATGCGCGCCCGCAGCGCCCGCAAGGCCCGCGGCGAGCCGGCCCAGGGATCGGCGTCGAGCAGGCGCACCCGCCCTTCGTCCGGCCGCAAGGACGCCGCCAGCACCCGCAGCAGCGTGGTCTTGCCGGCGCCCGAGGCGCCGATCAGCGCCAGCCGCTCGCCGGGTGCGACGCGCAGGTCGATGCCCTGCAGCGCCCGATAGCCGTTGGCGTGGGTGAAACCGACAGCGTCGAGGGAAAAGCCCATGCGTGGATTCTTGATAAAGACCTGACCGGACCGCCGGTCGGCTGAGCCCGACCTGCGGTCTGCGATGCGACTTATTTCAGCAGCCCGGCGGCATGGGCCGCGGTTTCGATGCCTTTGTAGTTCTCCGCCTTGGTCGGGATGAACTTGCTGGCGCGCTGCAGGGCCATGATTTCCTTGTGGGCGGGGTTGGCCGGGTCGAGCTTGAGGAAGGCCTGGGTGAGCTTGGCCTGGATCTTCGG